>JAFLDI010000496.1 GCA_017302485.1 Burkholderiales bacterium
ATTGGAGAAGGCCCAGGGCCTGACCTTCGTCCATCCCTTCGACGATCCCGACGTGATCGCTGGCCAGGGCACCATCGCGATGGAGATCCTGCGCCAGCACCAGGGCCCGATCGAGGCGGTGTTCGTGGCCATCGGCGGCGGTGGCCTGATCTCCGGCGTGGCCTCGTACATCAAGGCGGTGCGCCCCGAGATCAAGGTGATCGGCGTGCAGACCGTCGACTCCGACGCCATGGTGCGTTCGGTCAAGGCCGGCAAGCGGGTGACGCTGGCCGACGTGGGCCTGTTTGCCGACGGCACGGCGGTGAAGCTGGTCGGCGAGGAGACCTTCCGCATCGCCCGCGAGCTGGTCGATGACTTCGTGCTGGTCACCACCGACGAGTTGTGCGCGGCGATGAAGGACATCTTCCAGGACACCCGCAACGTGGTCGAGCCCTCGGGCGCGCTGGGCGTGGCCGGCCTGAAGCAGTACGTGCAGAAGCACCAGCTCAAGGGCAAGACCTTCGTGGCGGTGAACTGCGGCGCCAACATGAACTTCGACCGCCTGCGCTTCGTCGCCGAGCGGGCCGAGTTCGGCGAGCAGCGCGAGGCGCTGTTCGCCGTCACCATCCCCGAGGAACGCGGCAGCTTCCGACGCTTCTGCGAGCTGGTGGGCACGCGCAGCGTGACCGAGTTCAATTACCGCATCTCCGACGCCCGGGTGGCGCATGTCTTCGTCGGCGTGAGCATCAGCCGCCGCGACGAGGCCGACAAGATCGAGCGCAACTTCGTCAAGCACGGCTTCGCCACCGTCAACCTGACCGACGACGAGCTGGCCAAGGAACACGTGCGCCACATGGTGGGCGGGCGCAGCGAACTGGCCCGCGACGAGCGCCTGTACCGCTTCGAATTCCCTGAGCGGCCGGGGGCGCTGATGCGCTTCCTGTCGGCCATGCACCCCGACTGGAACATCAGCCTCTTTCACTACCGCAACCAGGGTGCCGACTACGGCCGCATCCTGGTGGGCATGCAGGTGCCCAAGGCCGACAAGAAGGCCTTCAAGGACTTCCTCGCCACGCTGGCCTACCCCTGCGTGGATGAGACCGATAACCCGGTCTACCAACTGTTCCTGAAATGAACGACGAACTCTTTGCCAAGGGCCTGGCCACGCGCCGCGAGGTGCTGGGCGCCGACTACGTGGACAACGCGATCCGCAATGCCGACCCCTTCAGCCTGCCGCTGCAGGAGTTCGTCACCCAGGTCGCCTGGGGCGACATCTGGAACCGCCCCGGCCTGCCCCGGCGCGACCGCAGCCTGCTGGTGCTGGCGATGCTGGTGGCGCTGAACCGCCCGCACGAGCTGAAGCTGCACCTGAGGGGCGCGCTGAACAATGGCGTCACGCGCGAGGAGATCCGCGAAGCTTTCCTGCAATCGGCCGTCTACTGCGGCGCGCCGGCAGCGATGGATGCCTTCCGCACCGCGCGCGAAGTCTTCGCGGCGATCGACGCCGAAGGCGCCGCCGGCCAGGCCTGACGATTCAACCGAGCAAGGCCTGCGCGAACTCGCGCGCGTCGAAGGTCTGCAGGTCTTCCAGCTTCTCGCCCACGCCGATGAAGTAGACCGGGATCGGCCGCTCGCGCGCAATGGCGGCCAGCACGCCGCCCTTGGCGGTGCCGTCGAGCTTGGTGACGATCAGGCCGGTCAGGCCCAGCGCGTCATCGAAGGCCTTGACCTGCGCCAGCGCGTTCTGGCCGGTGTTGCCGTCGACCACCAGCAGCACCTCGTGCGGCGCGGTGGCGTCGGCCTTGGCGATCACCCGCTTGATCTTGCGCAGCTCCTCCATCAGGTGCAGCTGCGTGGGCAGGCGGCCGGCGGTGTCGGCGATCACCACGTCGGCGCCACGCGCCTTGCCGGCGGTCACCGCGTCGAAGCTGACCGCGGCCGGGTCGCCGCCTTCCTGGCTGATGATCTCGACCTGGTTGCGCCCGGCCCAGACCTGCAGCTGCTCGCGCGCTGCGGCGCGGAAGGTGTCGGCGGCGGCCAGCAGCACCTTGGCGTCATGCTCGGCCAAATGACGGGTGAGCTTGCCGATGCTGGTGGTCTTGCCGGCGCCGTTCACGCCCACCACCATCACCACCGTCGGGTGGTGGCGGCCCACCTCCAGCGAGCGCTGCAGCGGGCGCAGCAGGTCGGTCACCGCATCGGCCAGCAGACCCTTGACGGCCGCCGGCTCGGTGGCCTTGGCCTCCTTGACGCGGCGCTTGAGGTCCTCGAGCAGGAACTCGGTGGCCTTGACGCCGGCATCGGCCATCAGCAGCGCGGCTTCGAGCTCCTCATAGAGCGCGTCATCGATCTGGGTGCCGGTGAAGACCTGGGCGATGCTGCTGCCGGTGCGCGCCAGGCCCTGGCGCAGCCGGCCCAGCCAGCTGGTGCGGGCTTCGGGCTTGGGCGTGGTCTCGACAACCGCTGGCAGGGCGGGCGCGGCAGGGGCCTCGGGCGCCGCCACGGCGGGCACGGGTGTCTCCGCCGGTGCAGGCGGCGGCGACTTCTTGCGGAAGAAACTGAACATCCACCGATTGTCGCCCGGCCCGC
>JAFLDI010000497.1 GCA_017302485.1 Burkholderiales bacterium
GAGCCTCGACCAGGGCGCGCAGGCGGTCGCGCTGCGCCGGCTCCAGCCGCCCCAGCAGGCGCTCGTAACGTTCGGCCAGGCGCTCCACCTGGGCGTCGTGTCGCTCGGCAGGGGCGCGCTCGGCGGCCTCTTCGGCCAGCTCGCGGCGCTGCCGGGCCAGGTGCTCTTCCAGGTGGCGCCACTGCGCCGGCCCGAGCTGCCGACCGATGGCCACCAGATCGGGCCGCAGCCGCAGCCAGGTGGGGTCCAGCCAGGCAGGCCAGGGGTCGGTCCAGCGGCAGACCTGCGCTGCCGTCAGCGGCTGCTCCCACTCGCGCCGTACCTGGGCCAGCGTGGCGGCGATCTCGGGCAGTTGCTCGCGGCGCTGCCAGGCCAGCCAGCGCGCCAGGGCATCGCGCACCGCCACCGACTGCGCGCGGTCGAAGTCGAACTGCCGGTCCAGCCAGGTGTAGACCAGCACGTCGGCCTGCCGGTAGGCCAGACGCAGCACGCTGCAGCCGGCCAGGGCAGCGACCAGCAGGACCAGCGCCAGACGGCGGGTCGCGATAATCCAGCCTCGCCCGGCCACGTCGGCGGGGCGACAGGACAACGGTTCTCGAATGACGCTTGACATCGTGATCATGGCCGCCGGCAAGGGCACCCGCATGCGCTCGGCCCGCCCCAAGGTGCTGCACCGCCTGGCCGACCGCAGCTTATTGCAGCATGTTCTGGACCGCGCCGCTGCGCTGGGGCCGGATCGCACCCTGGTGATCACGGGTCATGGCGCCGAGCAGGTGGAGGCCGCGGTGGGCCCCGCCGCGCAGTGCGTACGCCAGCAGCCGCAGTTGGGCACCGGACACGCCATCCAGCAGGTGGTGCCGCATCTGGGTGAGGGGGGGACGACGCTGATTCTCAATGGCGACGTGCCACTGATCTCGCCCGACACCGCTCGTGCGCTGGCCCAGGCCTGCGGCGGCCAGCACCTGGCGCTGCTGACCGTGGTGCTGGACGACGCCACCGGCTACGGCCGCATCGTGCGCGAGGGCGAGGCCGTGCGCGCCATCGTCGAGCACAAGGACGCCAGCGACGCGCAGCGCCAGATCCGCGAGGTCTACACCGGCATGATGGCCGCGCCCACCGCCGCGCTCAAGCGCTGGGTGATGGCCCTGACCAACGACAACGCCCAGCAGGAGTACTACCTGACCGACATTGTCGCGATGGCGGTGGCCGAAGGCGTGCCGGTGGTGGCCGCCGCCGCACCCCACGAGACCGAGGTGCTGGGTGTCAACAGCCCGGCCCAGCTGGCCGACCTGGAGCGGCGCTTCCAGCGCGCCGAGGCCACCCGCCTGATGGAGGCCGGCCTGCGCCTGGCCGATCCGGCGCGCTTCGATCTGCGCGGCACGCTGAACCACGGCATGGACTGCGAGGTCGACGTGGGCTGCATCTTCGAGGGCACGGTGACGCTGGGCGACAACGTACGCATCGGCGCGCACTGCGTGGTCCGCAACGCGCGGATCGGCGACGGCGCCGTGATCCACCCCTTCACCCACATCGATGGCGACCGGGAGGGGGCGGTGGTGGGCGCCGGCTCGCTGATCGGCCCCTTCGCCCGCCTGCGCCCGGGCGCGCAGCTGGGCCGGGAGGTGCACATCGGCAATTTCGTCGAGGTCAAGAACAGCACGCTGGCCGATGGCGCCAAGGCCAACCACCTGGCTTACCTGGGCGACGCCACGGTGGGCGAGCGCGTCAACTATGGCGCCGGCAGCATCACCGCCAACTATGACGGCGCCCACAAGCACCGCACGGTGATCGAGGCGGATGTGCATGTGGGCAGCAACTGCGTGCTGATCGCACCGGTGACGCTGGGCGCCGGCGGCACGATCGGCGGTGGTTCCACCATCAGCAAGGACACGCCACCAGGGCAACTGAGCGTGGCGCGGGCCAAGCAGGTGTCGCTCAGCGGCTGGACGCGGCCGGTCAAGGCGCCGAAGAAGTAGCCTGGGCATCCACCCGCAGCGCCAGTCGCAGGTCGTCCCAGGCCTTGGCCTTCTCGCCGGGCTGGCGCAGCAGATAGGCCGGGTGGTAGGTCACCACCACCGGCACGCCCTGGTAACGGTGCACGCGGCCGCGCAGCCGGCCCACAGGCTCGTCGCTGCCAGTGAGTTGCTGGATCGCGAACTTGCCCATCGCCAGGATCAGCCGCGGCTGCACCAGCGCAATCTGGCGCTGCAGGAAGGGCTCGCAGTGCTGCAACTCATCGGGCGCCGGGTTGCGGTTGCGCGGCGGGCGGCACTTCAGCGTGTTGGCGATGAAGACGCGGTGCGACGCATCGCCCTCGTGGCGGCTTCGGCCCACGGCGCGCAGCATGGCGTCGAGCAATTGGCCAGCTGGGCCGACGAAGGGCTCGCCCTTCAGGTCCTCCTGCTCGCCTGGGGCCTCGCCGACGATCATCCAGTGCGCCTGCCGGTGGCCGACGCCGAACACCGTCTGCCGCCGCGTCTCGCACAGGCCGCAGGCCCGGCAGACCGCAACGGCCTCGCGCAACTGCGGCCAGTCCAGCGCCGCGATCGTGCGCGCGCGGTCGTCGTTGTC
>JAFLDI010000498.1 GCA_017302485.1 Burkholderiales bacterium
CGCTCCAGCACAGGCCGCAGGCCACCACCACCGCGCCGGGGCGCAGGTGGCCGAGGATGTGGTCGAGCGCCGCGGGCTGCTGCAGCACATCGTGGGTGAAATGGAACAGCGCCGCATCGGCGCGCCGCGGCAGGCGGGCATGCACGGCATCGCCATGCACCAGGCGCAGCTGCGGCCAGCCCGCCAGCAGGCCGCGTCGGCGGGCCTGGGCGATCATGTCGAAGCAGGGCTCGACACCCACCACCCGGCCGTGCTCGCCCACGGCCTGGCACAGCATGGGCAGGCTCAGGCCGGTGCCGCAGCCGATGTCCAGCACCGTGCTGCCGGGCGACAGCGCCAGCCCGTCGAGCGCCCGGCGCCGCAGGGGCTCGAAGGCCGCCAGCTCGGCGTCGTAGTGGGCCGCGCGCTGACGGTACAGCGCCTGCGAGACACGGCGTGACGGGGCGTGGGTGACCATGACCCGCCCATCCTGCCACGCAATGGGCACTGACGGGGCCTTCGCGCGTCAACCTGCCCGCACGCGGTTGCGACCAGCCTGCTTGGCGCGGTAGAGAGCCCGGTCGGCCTGGTCGAACAAGGTGGCCATGTCGTGGGGGGGTGCCATGGCCAGGCCGACACTCACCGTCACCGTCAGGCCGCTCTGGTGGGCATGCCAGTCGGTGTGCTCGACCTGCTCGCGCAGGCGTTCGCAGACCTCGGTGGCGCGGTGCAGGTCGGTTTCCGGCAGGGCGATCAGGAACTCCTCGCCGCCGATGCGGGCGATCAGGTCTGCCGAGCGCGTGCCCTGCCGCAGCCGCTGCGCCAGCTCCACCAGGACCCGGTCGCCCACGCGATGGCCAAAGCGGTCATTGATCGTCTTGAAGTGGTCGATGTCGATCAGCACCAGCGCCAGCTCGGTGTGCTGCTGCGCTGCCTGACGCAGCAGGCGCGGCAGGTGCTCGTCCAGGTAGCGTCGGTTGCCCAGGCCGGTGAGGGCATCCTGGCTGGCGCGCATCGCCAGCTCGGCGGCTCGGGCACGCTCGATCTGCACCTCGAGGCGCGCCCGCTCAGCCTGCAGTCGGCTGAGCTCGGCCTCGGTGCGGGTGACCATCAGCGCCGACTGGGCACGCAGTTGCTGCGCCATGCGCCGGCGCAGCAGTCGCTCGCCCGCCTCATGGTGGCGCAGGGCGGTGGCTGTGTCGCCCAACGATCGGCTGGCGCGGTACATCGCATGGTGCAGACGGATCTGGGTGGCCGCGGGGACTTGATCGAGCGACTGGGTGGCCATCGGCTGCAGGCGCTCCAGCACACGCTGGGCCCGGCCCTGCTGCAGATCGCCTTCGGCCAGCGTGCAACGGATGCGCCAGACCTGGGCCAGGTGGCCGCCCTGCTCGGCAGCCGCCAGGGCACGGTCCAGCAAGGGATAGGCCTCGTCGGCGCGACGCAGGTGAAGCAGGGCCTCGCCCAGATTGCCCTCGATGAAGACCCGGTGGAAGGGCTCGCCGGTCAAGGCCACCATCGCAGCAGCCTCGCGGGCATAGCCGGCGGCCCGCTCCAGTGTGGCCTCGGCATCGACCTCGTCGACGCCGTCACGCAGCAGGTGGTAGGCCCCGACAGTCACCGCCGCCAGATTGTTCAGTGTGATCATCAGCGCCTGCGCGCCACCGTCGACCCGCGCATGGGCCAGTGCCTCAAGCATGATGCGCTCGGCCTGCCAGGGGTCACCCATGCGCTCGTAGCAGGCGCCCATCGCGTTGAGGGCCAGCGCCAGATCGGCGGCGCGCTCGCTGCTGCGCGCCCGCTCGACACCCTCGACGGCCCAGGCCATGGCCTCGGCGTGGCGGCCGGTCTCGCTGGCGGCCAGCACCGCCCAGCGCAGGCAGTCCTCCAGATCGCTCCTGCTGGCACTGAGCCGCCACTCGGGCCAGCAGCGCTCGAACAGCGCCACCAGTTCCTCCAGGCGTCCCAGCCGGAACAGGCTGAAGGCGCAACGGTAAGTGGCCTGCATGCGCGAGGCACGGTCGGTGGAGACCTCCAAGGCCTGCTGCGCCAACGCCAGGGCCTGCGTCAGATCACCGCCACTGGCCGCGGTGGCGGACGCCGCCAGCAGCCTGGCCGCCTCCGGCAGGTCGGTGACGGGACTGGCGGAATGGGGGGACGTCATGGTGTCGCTGATCCCGAAGGGCAATGGCCCATGCTGACACCAAGTGACCAAATGCAACAGTCCGGACCACCCCGGGGGATGTGACGCATTTCGTGTCTGCGGCCGCAGTGTCGACACGCCTGTCACGCCGCCCCCGGGATTACCCGGGATTGCAATCGATTGCATCTGTGGCGATGATGCGGCCCGTCGCCACCAGACCGCCCGCCGCGCTGCCATGAACGCCCCCGCCCACGCCAACGTTGGCTTCGACCAGGCCCCACGCCGGCATCCGATCGGCCTGGCGGTCGTGGCCCTGCTGCACGTGGTGGTCGGCTATGCGCTGGTCAACGGTCTGGCGCGCAAGATCGTCGAGGTGGTCAAGGCGCCGATCGAGACCAAGATCATCGAGGAGGTCAAGCCGCCGCCGCCGCCGCCGCCCGAGAACCTGCCGC
>JAFLDI010000499.1 GCA_017302485.1 Burkholderiales bacterium
GCCGACGAGCAGTTGCTCGATCGCCTGCGCCACCTGCTGGGCGCAGCGCCGACGCTGGCCGGGGGGCTGTCCGCCGCGGCGCAGCCGCTGACGGTGATCCAGGCCTCGTCCGGTGCCAGTGTGCACCTGGTGCCCATCGAGGACGTCGTCTATTTCGAAGCGGCCGACAAGTATGTGCGGGTGCTCACCGCCGAGCGTGAGCACCTGATCCGCACCTCGCTGCGCGAGCTGCTGCCTCAACTGGACCCGGCGCGCTTCTGGCAGGTCCACCGCAGCCTGGTGGTGCAAGCCCGCGAGATCGACCAAGCCCTGCGCGACGATTCGGGCAGGGTTCAGTTGGTGCTGCGCCGCCGGCCCGAGCGGCTGTCGGTGAGCCGGCTCTACGCGGCGCGTTTCAAGGGCATGTGAGTCCGGGCTTTCCCCAGGGGGCGCTGGCTACAATCGACGGCATCCGAGGCGCCGTTGGCGCCCGCCCACTCCCCGCCCAGGCATGAGCGACAAAGCCCCCGCGGCCGGCACCGAGCCGGTCAAGCCCAGCAATTTCCTTCGCGGCATCATCGAGCGCGACCTCGAGTGCGCTGCCTACGACGGCCGCCCCTTCGGTGGCAGCCCCGGTGATGCCGCTCACCACGCGGCAGGTCAGCCTGATCCGGCCCGTGTGCGCCTGCGCTTTCCGCCCGAGCCCAATGGCTACCTGCATGTGGGCCACGCCAAGAGCATCTGCCTGAACTTTGGCCTGGCGCGCGACTATGGCGGCGTGTGCCATCTTCGCTTTGACGACACCAACCCGGAAAAGGAAGAGCAGGAGTACGTCGACGCGATCGAGGAAATGGTGAAGTGGCTGGGCTGGGATTGGGACGCCTTCGGCACCTCGCACCTGTACTTCGCCAGCAACTATTTCGACTTCATGTACCGCGCCGCCGAGCACCTGATCGAGCGCGGCCTGGCCTACGTGGACGAGCAGACGCCCGAGCAGATGCGCGCCAACCGCGGCGACTTCACCACGCCTGGCACAGACAGCCCCTTCCGCAGCCGCACGCCCGAGCAGAACCTGGCGCGCTTTCGCGAGATGCGCGACGGCCTGCACGCCGACGGCGCCATGGTGCTGCGCGCCAAGATCGACATGGCCTCGCCCAACATCAATCTGCGCGACCCGGCCATCTACCGCATCCGCCGCGCCACCCACCACAACACCGGCGACACCTGGTGCATCTACCCGATGTACACCTACGCCCACCCGATCGAGGACGCGCTGGAACGCATCACCCACTCGATCTGCACGCTGGAGTTCGAGGACCAGCGCCCGTTCTACGACTGGTTGCTGGAACGATTGGCCGAGGGCGGCCTGCTGGCCCACCCGCTGCCCAGGCAGTACGAGTTCGGTCGGCTGAACCTCAGCTACGTCATCACCAGCAAGCGCAAGCTCAAGCAACTGGTCGACGAGCGGCACGTCAGCGGCTGGGACGACCCGCGCATGCCCACGCTGGCCGGCATGCGCCGGCGCGGCTACACCCCCGCCAGCATCCGCCGGGTGGCTGACGACTCGGGCGCCAGCAAGACCAACATCTGGCTCGACTACTCGGTGCTGGACATCGCGCTGCGCGCCGACCTGGAGGACCAGGCGAAGCGGGCCATGGCGGTGATCGACCCGGTCAAGCTCAAGCTGACCAACTACGCCGAGGTCTTCGGCAGCGAGGCCCACCGCGAGCCCTGCGGCGCGCCCTTCCACCCGCACCACGCCGAGTGGGGCCAGCGCGCCTTCAGCCTGGGGCCTGAGCTGTGGATCGAGCGTGAAGACTTCGCCGAGGTGCCACCCAAGGGCTACTTCCGCCTGTTCCCGGGCAACAAGGTGCGCCTGAAATACGGCGTCATCATCGAGTGCACCGGCTGCGAGAAGGGTGCCGACGGCACCGTCACGGCCGTCACTGCCACGGTGATCCCCGACACCAAGAGCGGCACACCCGGCGCCGACAGTGTCAAGGTCAAGGGTACGATCACCTGGGTCGGCGCCCATGAGGCTGTGGCCTGCGAAATGCGTCTGTTCGACCGCCTGTTCACCGAGCCGCAGCCCGACGCCGGTGGTCGCGACTTCCTGAGCGTGCTCAATCCGAAGAGCAAGCAGGTGGTGCGCTCCTATCTGGAGCCTGCGCTGGCCGCGGCGCAGCCCGACGACAAGTTCCAGTTCGAGCGCCACGGCTACTTCGTCGCCGACCGGCTGGACCACCGCGCCAACGCGCCGGTGTTCAACCGCATCACCGGCCTGAAGGACGGCTGGACCAAGTAATCCGGCGCCCTGCGCGCCCGGCCCTGGCCCGCGCGGCCGGGGTCTTCCCCTGTCATGCCCACCACCCGCCGTCCTGCGCTGCCGCTGCCCGACTGGTTGCGCGCCATCGCCTCGCAGCTGATCATTGCCCACCACCTGACCTGGTACGGTCCGCTGGCCGCCAGCGCTGCCCTGCTCTGGCCCGAGCTGTTCGAGCTGCTGCAGGCGCATGGCCGGCTGGCGGTGCAGGTGTTCCTGGTGGTGGCCGGCTACCTGGCAGCCCGTGGCTTGGCGCCTCGCCCCTTTGCCAGCAGCAGCCACGGCCCCGCCGATTGGGCGGGTCTGGTCTGGCAGCGCTACTGGCGACT
>JAFLDI010000005.1 GCA_017302485.1 Burkholderiales bacterium
GTGCTCTTCCGATCTGGTGACCGCTCGCCGGCCCGCGAAGGCGCGCCAGCCGCACCGGTGGCGGCACTGGCCACCATCCTGCGTCGCATGTGGCCGAGGCGGGACATCTTTCCGCGCACGGTGTTCACCACTGTCAACAGCTATGTCTTTCACCTGGGGCTGGCGGTGGTGGTCTTCGGTCTGGCGCCACACATCGTCTTTCTGCGCGACCTGCTCGGCCTGCATTGGCCGGCATTGCCCAGCAACCTGGTGTTCGCCGTGGCCGTGGTGACGCTGGCCTCGTTGGTAGGGGCGCTGGTGTTTCGCGTCTCCAGTCCGGTGACCCGCCTGATCAGCCGCCGCAGCGACTACCTCAGCTGGCTGCTGACCTTTCTGCCTGTGCTGACCGGCCTGCTGGCCACCGCGCACCTGGGGGCGCGCTACGAGACCCTGCTGGCCATCCACCTGTTCAGCATCGCCGCGTTCCTGGTCTGGTTCCCGTTCGGCATGCTGATGCACGCCGTGCTGTTCGCCTTCTCGCGCGGGGCCACTGGCATCCGCTTCAGCCACCGGGGAGTCAAGGTATGAGCACCGCCACCCCTGCCAAGCCTGGCTTCGACCGCCAGGGCGAGCGGCCCGATGCACAGCGCGTCGAAGGTGCGATGCGCAGCTTCGTCCGTGAGTTTGGTGTCACCGCGGCCTTGCACATGGAGGCCTGCGTGCGCTGCGGCATGTGTGCGCAGGCCTGCCACTTCCACATCGCCACGGGCGACCCGAAGTACACCCCGATCTACAAGCTCGAGCCCTTCCGCAAGGCCTACGCCCGCGAAGCCGGGCCGTTCGCACCGCTGGTGCGAGCGCTGGGTCTGGTGCCGGCGGTGAGCGTGGCCGAGCTTGAGCAGTGGCAGGAACTGATCTATGACTCCTGCAACATGTGCGGCCGTTGCACGCTGGCCTGCCCGATGGGCATTGACATCGCCGAACTGGTGAAGGAAGCCCGCCACGGCATGTACCAGGCGGGCCTGATCCCCGAGCGCCTGTCGCTGATGGACCGCACCGCGCGCCAATGGGGCAGCCCGGCCACGCCGGCCGAAGACCTGCCCGACATCCTGGCCGAGATCGAGGCCGAGCATGGCGTGAGCATCCCCTGCGACCTGCCGCAGGCCGATGTGCTGGTGACGGCGGCGCCGGCCGAGTTGGGCGACCACACGCTGTCGCTGGCGGCGGCGGCCAAGGTGCTGAACAAGGCGGGCGTGCGCTGGACCATGCACCAGGGGGGCTTCGACGCCTCCAACATCGGTTTCAACAATGGCGACATCGAACTGCAGGAGCGCCTGACCCGCGCGCTGATCGACACCGCGGTGAAGATTGGCGCCAGTACCGTGCTGCTGCCCGAGTGTGGTCACGCCTACGGGGCGGCCCGCTGGGAGGCCGCCAAGTGGTACAGCGAGCCTCTGCCGGTGCGCGTGGTGCACATGACCGAGTACCTCGACGAGCTGCTGGCCAGCGGCCGCATCAAGGTCCGGCGGGCCAGTGACAGTGTGACCTTCCACGACCCCTGCCAGATCGTGCGCCGAGGCGGCCTGGAGGCCGCGGCGCGACGCGTGCTGGCGGCGCTGGGCTTCGAGCTGCGCGAGCTGAAGAACCACGGGGTGGGGGCCTTCTGCTGTGGTGGCGGGGGGGGTGTGGTGTCCAACCAGCGTGCCACGCCGCTGCGCCACAAGGTCTTCGCGCTGAAGCTGGCGCAGGTCGAGGCCACCGGCGCCCAGCGCTTCCTCACCAGCTGTGGCCAGTGCCGCATCACCCTGGATCAGGGCGCCAAGCACGCCCATTGGGCGATGAAGCCCGAGAGCCTGCTCGACGTTGTCGCCGAGCATCTGGTGGACTGAAGGGATTCCCATGAACACACGCGTCGTCGTCGATCCCGTCACCCGCATCGAGGGCCACCTGCGCATCGAGGCCGAGACCGACGCCCAGGGCCACATCGCCCAGGCCTGGAGCTCGGGCACCATGGTGCGCGGCATCGAGTTGATCCTCAGGGGCCGCGACCCGCGCGAGGCCTGGGCGTTCGCGCAGCGCATCTGCGGTGTCTGCACGCTGGTGCATGGCATGGCGTCGATCCGCTCGGTGGAGGACGCGCTGCACTGGCGCGTGCCGGCCAATGCCCAATTGATCCGCAATCTGATGATCGGGGCGCAGTACGTGCATGACCATGTGATGCACTTCTATCACCTGCACGCGCTGGATTGGGTGGATGTCGTGTCGGCCCAGAAGGCCGACCCCAAGGCCACCTCGGCACTGGCACAGTCGATCTCCAGCTACGCGCGATCCAGCCCGGGCTACTTCGCCGATACCCAGAAGCGTCTCAGGCAGTTCGTCGAGAGCGGACAGCTGGGCATCTTCGCCAACGGCTTCTGGGGCCACCCGGCCTATCGTTTGCCGCCAGAGGCCAATCTGATGGCGGTGGCGCACTACCTGGATGCCCTGGCCTGGCAGCGGGAGGTGGTGAAGATCCACGCCATCTTCGGCGGCAAGAATCCGCACCCCAACTTCCTGGTTGGTGGCTCGCCCAGCCCGATCAGTGCCGGGCCGGGCAGCGGCGGTGCGGCTGCCACCACGGTCAACATTGTGGCGCTCGAAGAGGTGCGCCAGGTGATTCGCCAGATGCAGTCCTTTGTTGATCAGGTCTATGTGCCGGACACGCTGGCGATCGCCGGCTTCTACAAGGACTGGTTCGCCCGGGGCGAAGGTCTGGGCCACTTCATGACGGTGGGCGACTTCCCGGGCCCGGATGGCAAGCCGCTGATCCCCGCGGGCGTCATCCTGAATCGCGACCTCAGCCGCATCGAGCCGATCGATCTGCGCGATCCCGGGCAGGTGCAGGAGTTTGTGGCGCACTCCTGGTACGACTACAGCGGTGGCAAGGACCAGGGCCTGCATCCACATGCCGGTGAGACGACGCTGAACTACACCGGTCCGAAGCCTCCCTATGCGCAACTGGATACCAGCGCCAGCTACTCCTGGCTGAAGTCGCCCCGCTGGAAGGGCAAGCCAGTGGAGGTGGGCCCGCTGGCCCGGGTGCTGATGCTGCATGCCAGCGGACATGAGCAGACGCGGGAGCTGGCCGCCAAGGCGCTGACCCAGTTGGAGCTGCCCATCACGGCGATGTTCTCCACGCTGGGCCGCACTGCAGCGCGCACCCTCGAAACCAAGCTGATCGCCGACCAGATGATGGGCTGGCTCGATGCCCTGATCGCCAACATCAAGTCCGGCGATGCCTCGGTGCACAACGATGCACTGTGGGACCCGGCGCGCTGGCCGGCCGAGGCCAAGGGCGTCGGCTTCATGGAGGCACCGCGCGGCGCGCTGCTGCACTACATCGTCATCAGGAACGGCCTGATCGACAACTACCAGGCGGTGGTGCCCAGCACCTGGAACGCCGGTCCGCGCGACGCCGCCGGCCAGCCCGGCGCCTATGAGGCCGCGCTGATGGACCGCCACACCTTGCACGATGCGACGCAGCCGCTGGAGATCCAGCGCACCATCCACAGCTTCGATCCATGCATCGCCTGCGCGGTACACGTCACCGACCCGGATGGCGCGGCGCTGTCGAGCATCACGGTGCGCTGAAGGGCCTCACGGATGTGAAAAGGCCCGCCAGGGGCGGGCCTTCATCGCATGAAGCGCGGCACGGAGCCGATCACTTCAGCTTGGTTTCCTTGTAGAGGACGTGCTTGCGGGCCTTGGGGTCGAACTTCATGAATTCGAGCTTGCCCGGAGTGGTCTTCTTGTTCTTGTTCGTGGTGTAGAAGTGGCCGGTGCCCGCGGTGGACTCCAGCTTGATCTTCTCGCGGCCGCCTTTGGATGCCATGGTGTCGCTCCTGATTCAGTGGATTAGGCTTGACCGCGCGCGCGCAGGTCGGCCAGAACGGCGTCGATGCCCTTCTTGTCGATCAGACGCAGGGCGGCGTTGCTGATGCGCAGGCGCACCCAGCGGTTCTCGCTCTCGACCCAGAAACGACGGTATTGCAGGTTCGGAAGGAACCGGCGCTTGGTCTTGTTGTTGGCGTGGGAAACGTTGTTCCCGACCATGGGCTTCTTGCCCGTGACTTCGCAGACGCGTGCCATGAGGACACTCCTGTTGTTGTCCGGCGGAGCACACTTCCCAACCACATCAATGCGTCAAAGCATCAGTGCACGACGCAGTGGTGAATGCGGTTGTGAAATGACCCGGCCTCACCTCGCCATTCGCTTGTGCGGGGTGGCGGTAACCCCTTCCCCCGGCTTCATCGCGCAGGAAAACCACGCATTGTAGCAGAACCGTCTGGCGTTGCTCAGTGACCACCTTCCAGGAACCGCTGGGCGTCCAATGCGGCCATGCAGCCGGTGCCGGCCGAGGTGATGGCCTGGCGGTAGATGTAGTCCTGAACGTCGCCCGCGGCGAACACGCCGGCCACGCTGGTCTGGGTGGCGAAGCCGCTCTGACCACCCTTGGTGACCAGGTAGCCGTCCTTCATCTCGAGCTGGCCCTTGAAGATCTCGGTGTTGGGCGAGTGGCCGATGGCGATGAAGCAGCCATGCAGCGTCAGGTCCCGGGTACTGCCGTCCTGGGTGGACCTGATGCGCACGCCGGTCACGCCGCTGGCGTCGCCCAGCACCTCGTCAAGGGTGTTGTGCAGGTGCAGGACGATCTTGCCCTCGGTCACCTTCTCCATCAGGTGATCGATCATGATCGCCTCGGCGCGGAACTTGTCGCGGCGGTGGATCAGGTGAACCTTGGTAGCGATGTTCGACAGGTACAGCGCCTCTTCGACTGCGGTATTGCCGCCACCGACCACGCAGACCTCCTGGCCGCGATAGAAGAAGCCGTCGCAGGTGGCGCAGGCGCTGACGCCGCGGCCCGAGAACGCCTGCTCGGAGGGCAGCCCCAGGTACTTGGCCGAAGCACCGGTGGCGATGATCAGGCTGTCGCAGGTGTAGCTGCCCGAGTCACCAGTGAGGGTGAACGGGCGCCTGGACAGATCGACCGCGTTGATGTGGTCGAAGACGATCTGGGTGTTGAAGCGCTCGGCGTGCTGCTGGAAGCGCTGCATCAGTTCCGGCCCCTGCACCCCCATCACATCGGCGGGCCAGTTGTCGACCTCGGTGGTGGTCATCAACTGGCCGCCCTGGGCCAGACCAGTGACCAGAAGCGGCTTGAGGTTGGCACGCGCCGCGTAGATGGCAGCGGTGTAGCCGGCAGGGCCGGAACCCAGGATCAGCACCTGGGCGTGGGTGGAAGTGGTGCTCATGTGGGGCGGAAGGCTCAGGGTTCAGCGGGCCGATGCGTTGTCGGGCGCGCAACAACCGCAGGGCGGATGTCCGGGGACCCGGGCGCAAACCGGATATGCTCGCGCATGCATCGGGCTTGTCGATGCCACGATTGTAGGCAAGCGTCGGGGCCGGCCGCTTCGGCGCCGCCGAGCTGCCATTTTCAGAGGGGACATTGAATGTCGATGCTGTCGAACCTGGACCTGATCCGCCGGGTGCCGCTGTTCTCGATGCTGACCAATGACCAGGCGCGCGCCGTCGCCGACGGCGTGGTCAAGCGTCGCTACCGACGGGGCGAGCTGGTGGTGGAGCAGGGCAAGAAGAGCAACGCCCTGTACATCCTGCTCAATGGCCGGGCTCGGGTGCTGACCGCCGATTCGCGTGGACGTGAGGTCATTCTGGCGGTACTGGAGGCCGGCGACTACGTGGGCGAGATGAGCCTGATCGACAACCAACCCCATTCCGCCACGGTGCGCTGCGAGGTGCAGTGCGACATGCTGATCCTGGGCCGAGCCGAGTTCGCGCGCTGCCTGCCCGAGAACTCCAGCCTGTCCTACGCGATCATGCGGGGTCTGGTCACCCGGCTGCGCTCGGCCGACCGCCAGATCGAGTCGCTGGCGCTGCTGGACGTTTATGGCCGGGTGGCGCGTACCCTGCTGGACATGGCCGAGGATGTCGACGGCGAGAAGATCATTCGCAGCAAGGTCTCCCGTCAGGACATGGCCAAGATCGTCGGCGCGTCACGCGAGATGGTCAGCCGGGTCATGAAGGACCTGGAAGAGCGCGGCGTGATCGAGACCCAGGAGAACGGGTCGGTGCTGCTGAAGAATCGATTGGGCGGATGAGGCACCCGTTCACTCGGTGCTGCACCGTCGCGGCATCCAGGGAGACCCCGTGAGCGGTCTGGTGGGATGGCGTCGCGGTGTGCGCACGGCGGCGTCGGAGGAAGCGTCGCGGCCAGAGCGGCGGTTGCCGGCGTGGCGTCTGCTGATGAGGGTGGTGCTGTGGGGCGCCTCCTGCCTGGCGCTGGCCTTGTCGCTGCTCGGCCGCCGGGCGGGAGATCCGGCGTTCAGTACCTCCGGTGTCGACGACATCACGCTGAACTGGCTGGGTGTACCTGGCGCGTGGCTGGCGGACCTGGCGTTGATGCTCTTCGGGTTTTCAGTCTGGTGGCTGGTGCTGGCGGGTATTCGCCATTGGCTGTCGGCCCTGGCGGCGCTGTGGCGCACGCGCCAGCCCCAGCAGCCCACAGGCTGGCCGACGAGCGCTCCGGATGCGCGCGTGGCGTTGGGTCTGGCGCTGGTGATGCTGGCCAGCTGCGCTCTGGAGTGGACACGCATCTATGCCTGGGAGGCCCGCCTGCCTGGCCCGGCCGGGGGCGTGCTGGGACACTGGGTGGGTCCCGCCTCGCAACAGTGGCTGGGATTCGCCGGCTCAGGCGCGCTGTGGATTGCGTTGCTGGTGGCGGCCTTGCCATGGGCCCTGCGCTTCTCCTGGGTGCGTGTGGCCGACACCATCGGTGCCTGGATCGACGGTGCCCGAGAGCGCCGCACCCAGGCGCGCGAGTTCCAGGAGGATGTGCGCCTGGGCGAGCAGGCGCTGCGCGAGCGGGAGGCCGAGGTGGTGGAAGAGCGTGACGATGGGGCGGAGCACCGCCCCATCGTGATCGAGCCGCCGGTGCTGGAGGTGCCCAAGTCCGAGCGCGTCGCCAAGGAGCGGCAGAAGCCGCTGTTCATGGAGTTGTCCGACACCAGACTGCCACAGATCGACCTGCTGGACAGGGCGCCGGCGCGGATTGAGTCGGTGACGCCGGAATCGCTGGAGATGACCAGCCGGCTGATCGAGAAGAAGCTGGGCGACTTCGGCGTCGAGGTGCAGGTCATCGCGGCCCAGCCCGGTCCGGTCATCACCCGCTACGAGATCGAGCCGGCCACCGGCGTCAAGGGCTCGCAGGTGGTCAATCTGGCCAAGGATCTGGCACGCTCGTTGAGCCTGGTCAGCATCCGCGTGGTCGAGACCATCCCGGGCAAGAACCTGATGGCTCTGGAGCTGCCCAATGCCAAGCGGCAGACCATCCGGCTGTCCGAGATCCTGGGCTCCCAGGTCTACCACGAGGCTGGCTCGCTGTTGACCATCGGCCTGGGCAAGGACATCGTCGGCGCGCCGGTGGTGGCCGACCTGGCCCGGATGCCGCACTGCCTGGTGGCCGGCACCACCGGTTCGGGCAAGTCGGTGGGCATCAACGGCATGATCCTCAGCCTGCTCTACAAGGCCGAGGCGCGCGACGTGCGCCTGATCCTGATCGACCCGAAGATGCTCGAGATGAGCGTCTACGAAGGCATTCCGCACCTGCTGTGCCCGGTGGTCACCGACATGAAACAGGCCGGCAACGCGCTGAACTGGTGCGTCGGCGAGATGGAGCGCCGCTACAAGCTGATGAGCAAGCTGGGCGTGCGCAACCTGGCCGGCTACAACAAGAAGATCGACGAAGCCACAGCCCGCGGCGAACACCTGCCCAATCCCTTCAGCCTGACACCCGAGGCGCCCGAGCCGTTGGAGCGCCTGCCCTACATCGTCATCGTGATCGACGAACTGGCCGACCTGATGATGGTGGTGGGCAAGAAGATCGAGGAACTGATCGCCCGCCTGGCCCAGAAGGCACGCGCCGCCGGCGTCCACCTGGTGCTGGCCACCCAGCGACCCTCGGTGGACGTGATCACCGGGCTGATCAAGGCCAACATTCCCACCCGCCTGTCCTTCCAGGTCAGCAGCAAGATCGACAGCCGCACCATCCTCGACCAGATGGGGGCCGAGGCGCTGCTGGGCATGGGCGACATGCTGTACCTGGCGCCTGGCACCGGGTTGCCGGTGCGGGTGCATGGCGCCTTCGTCTCGGACGAGGAAGTGCACCGAGTGGTCGAGTCGCTGAAGGCGCAGGGCGAGCCCAACTACATCGAGGGCATCCTGGAGGGCGGCACGCTCGATGGTGACGGTGCCGAAGCCGGTACGGGCGGTGCCTCCGGTGACGGCGAGTCCGATCCGCTCTATGACCAGGCCGTGGCCGTGGTGCTGCAGCATCGCAAGGCCTCGATTTCGCTGGTGCAACGGCATCTGCGCATCGGTTACAACCGCGCGGCACGCCTGCTGGAACAAATGGAGCAATCCGGGCTCGTATCCGCTCTGTCCTCTAACGGCAGCCGCGACCTGCTGCTGCCCAAGCGTGATGAATGAGTACACCCTCCAGCGACGGGACTGTCTGGGCCTGCTGGGCTGTCTGCTGTTGCCCGGCCTGGCGCGCGCGGACGCCCTGTCAGCCCTGAATGCCTTCATTCGCGATGTGCGCTCGGGCCGCGCCGACTTCACCCAGACCGTGACCTCACCGGATGGCCAGAAGAAGAAGGTCTCCAGCGGCCGCTTCGAGTTCCAGCGCCCCAACCGCTTCCGCTTTGCCTATCTGAAGCCCTACCCGCAGACCCTCGTCGGCGACGGGCAGAAGGTCTGGATCCACGATCCCGACCTGAATCAGGTCACTGTGCGTCCTTGGAGCCAGGCGCTGGGCAGTACGCCGGCGGCGCTGCTGGCGGGGCAGTCACTGGAGCGTGAGTTCGAGCTGAAGCCGTTGCCGTCTGCTGCGGGGATCGACTGGGTACAGGCCACGCCGCGTCAGACCGGGGGCACCATCGTGGCCATGAAGGCGGGCTTTCGCGGCACAAGCTGGGTGGCACTGGAGATCGCCGACAGCTTCGGCCAGCGCTCGCTGATCGAGTTCGGTGCGATGCAGTCTGACGTGGGCTTCGGGGCGGAGGCCTTTCGCTTCGTCCCGCCGCCAGGCGCAGAGGTCAACGAAGGCTGATCCGCGGTGGGTCAGAAGGCCAGGCGCAGGCCCAGGGTCATGGCCCGGGCGTGGGGCGACCCGGTCTGCCAGCCCCAGCTGGCGTCGAGCCACAGCCGGTTCGGCAGCGCATTCCAGCGCACGCCGGCCTGGATCCAGGGGCGATGCGTGCGGTCATTGTCGAACAGCTCGCCCATCAGGTCCCAGCGGTCGTTGGCAGCATGCTCGACAGCCAGCGCCCACGACGTGGTGCTGGCACGCGCCAGACGCGAATGGGTCCAGCCCAGGTTGCCATGCAGCGTGAAGCCCGGTGCCAGTGGCCAGCTCACCACGCCGTTGACATATCCGACGTCGGTCTGCAGGCCAGAGCCTGGGCCGTCGACGGCGCCCAGACCATAGGCCAGGGCGACGCTGGCGCCGTCCTCTCCGCCATCCAGCACCCGGGTCTTGCCGCCCAGCGTCAGGCTGTTGAGCGATGCGCCGGCGCCATGGGCGCGTTGCACCACCAGAGCCAGCTGGGTGTTGTCCGACGCGCCGCAGCCGATCTGGAGGCTCTTCACGCCGACGCTGGGCGCGCCGTCGGTGGGGTAGTGGCCAACGAAGCTCTCCAGCTCGCAGCCGCCGGGCCCAATCGTTCCGGCGTCTTCGGTGGTCGCGGGGCGGCCGGCCAGCGCGGGTAGCGACAGGCTCAGCAGCAGGGCAGACAGCAGGGGCAGGCGCATGGGACCGTGTCCGGCGTCAATGCAGAACGGTGTCCATCAGCCCCATGTCGGCCGATGTCATCATCTGCTCAATGTCCATCAGGATCAGCATGCGTTCGTCATCGCCGTGCTTGATCGTGCCCAGGCCGGTGATGTAGCTGGCATCGATGGCGCCGTTGAACTCGGGCGCCGGCTTGATCTGGCCCGCAGGCAACTCCAGCACATCGCTGACCGAGTCCACCACCATGCCCACGGTACGGTGGGCAATGTTGAGGATGATCACGACGGTGAAGGCGTCGTATTTGACGTCGGGCAGCTCGAAGCGCAACCGCATGTCGACGATCGGTACGATCACGCCACGCAGGTTGACCACGCCCTTGATGAAGTGCGGCGCGTTGGCGATGCGTGTGGGCTGCTCGTAGCCGCGGATCTCCTGCACCTTGAGAATGTCGATGCCGTACTCCTCATGGCCGAGCTTGAAGGACAGGTACTCGCGTGGCGCGCCGGTGGCCGCCAGGGACGCTTGCTGGGCGCTGCGTTGGTCGCTGGTCATCAGGGTGCTCATCGTCGAAGTCTCCTCGGGAGGCGGGTCGAAACAGGTGATCGCCAGTGTGCGGGGCGACGCCGCGCGGCAAGCGCCGAAAAGCGGGCGCGCGGCCGCTCTATTCAGCCCGACTGCGGCCACAATCCGCGCATGGACCACTCCCAGGACGGCCTGTTTGCAGATCCGCCGGCGGCGCCCGTGGCTGCGGCCGCGGGCCACCCACCCTTGGCCGAACGGTTGCGACCGGCCACCGTGGATGAGGTGGTCGGCCAGACCCACCTGCTGGGGGTGGGGCGTCCGCTGCGGCTGGCCTTTCAGTCCGGCCGGCCGCACTCGATGATCTTCTGGGGGCCACCCGGCGTGGGCAAGACCACGCTGGCTCGGCTGACCGCGCAAGCCTTCGAATGCGAGTTCATTGCGCTGTCGGCGGTGTTCAGCGGCGTCAAGGACATCCGAGGGGCGATGGAGTCGGCCCAGCAGCACCAACGGCGTGGTCGGCGCACCATCCTCTTCGTCGATGAGATCCACCGCTTCAACAAGGCCCAGCAGGACGCGCTGCTGCCCTTTGTCGAGAACGGCCTGGTCACCTTCATCGGCGCCACCACCGAGAACCCCTCCTTCGAGGTCAACTCGGCGCTGCTGTCGCGGGCCCAGGTGTATGTGCTCAAGCCGCTCAGCGAGAGCGAGCTCAAGCAGTTGCTGGAGCGCGCACGCCAGTCAGCGCTGTCCGGGCTGGAGGTCGAGGCCGCGGCCGCCGACACGCTGGTGGGCTATGCCGACGGCGACGCCCGCCGCTTCCTCAACCTGATCGAACAGTGCGCCAGTGCGGCGGCGGCGGCCGGTGTGACACGCATTGACGCCGATTTCGTCCAGGCCGCCATGGCGCTGAACAGCCGCCGTTTCGACAAGGGAGGCGATGCCTTCTTCGATCAGATCTCGGCGCTGCACAAGTCGGTGCGTGGCTCGCACCCCGACGCCTCGCTGTACTGGCTGTGCCGCATGCTCGATGGCGGCGCGGACCCGCGCTACCTGGCCCGGCGCATCGTGCGCATGGCCTGGGAGGACATCGGCCTGGCCGACCCGCGGGCGCTGCAGATCGCCAATGACGCCGCCGCCACCTATGAGCGCCTGGGCAGTCCCGAGGGCGAGCTGGCGCTGGCCCAGGCGGTCATCTACCTGGCGGTGGCCGCCAAGAGCAACGCCGGCTACACCGCCTACAACGAAGCCCGCGCCTTCGTGAAGCAGGACCGCAGCCGCGAGGTGCCGCCGCACCTGCGCAATGCGCCCACCCGCCTGATGAAGGAATTGGGTCATGGCCAGGCCTATCGGTACGCCCATGACGAACCCGACGCCTACGCGGCCGGCCAGAGCTACCTGCCCGAAGGCCTGCCTGAGCCCGGCTGGTATCGGCCGGTCCCACGCGGCCTGGAACAGCGCATGGCCGACAAGCTGGCCCAGCTGCGACGCTGGGACGAAGAGGCGGGCCGAGCCGATCCACCGGCCGGATGAGCGTCGACTGGCTTGTCCACGGCGGGGGTGTGCAAGCCTGTGGGCAAGTCGTGGGAGGTGCGTATAAATGCCTGTCGCGCAAACACTTTTCCTGGACTGCCGTGAAATGTGGCAGTGCCATGACAGCTTGTCCACGCGCAGCCAGGGCAAGCCTGTGGGTAAGTCGTGGGTGGATGCCGCAAGTGGGTGTCAGGCCGCGGTTTTTCCTGGCTTGCCCGAAAAGCGGGCAGCACCGCGACCCTCGCCTACACTGGCAGGCTGTTCCCGCCTGAGTCCCTGACCGTGTCGCTGTCCGATCGCCTGGCCGTCCTCCCGCAATACCTGCTGCCCAAGCAGGCCCTGACCCAGTGGGCTGGCGCCTTCGCCGGCAGCCAGGGCGGGGCGTTCACCACCTGGGCGATCCGGCGTTTCATCGCCCGCTACGGCGTGGACATGGCCGAGGCGGCCCAGCCCGACCCGGCGGCCTATGCCACTTTCAACGACTTCTTCACCCGGGCATTGCGTGATGGTGCGCGTCCGCAGGCCGCGCAGGGCCTTCTCTGCCCGGTGGATGGTGCCATCAGCCAGTTCGGTGCCGTAAAGGGCGACCAGGTCTTCCAGGCCAAGGGCCATGGCTACAGCACCCTGGCGCTGGTGGGCGGCGATGCGGCGCTGGCGGCGCACTTCCAGGACGGCCACTTCGCCACGCTGTACCTGAGTCCGCGCGACTACCACCGCATCCATATGCCCTGTGCGGGTCGGCTGCGCCGCATGATCCATGTGCCGGGCGAGCTGTTCTCAGTCAATCCCGTCACGGCGCGCGGCGTGCCCGGCCTGTTCGCCCGCAACGAGCGCGTGGTCTGTGTCTTTGACGCCGAGTTCGGACCTTTTGTGCTGGTGCTGGTAGGGGCCACCATCGTCGGCAGCATGGCCACGGTGTGGCACGGGGTGGTCAACCCGCCGCGCCCGGGCTCGGTGCGCGAGTGGCGCTATGACGATCAGAATATCCGGCTGGAACGGGGTGCCGAAATGGGCCGCTTCCTGCTGGGCTCGACGGTGGTGATGCTGTTCCCGGAGGGGCCGCTGCGCTTCAACCCCGCCTGGTCGCCGGCACAGCCGATCCGCATGGGTGAGCCGATGGCCGAGCTGGCCTGACGTGCGACACTGAACCGACCGATTGCAGGAGAGCACCGTGGCAGCGCCGCGCATGAGCACCGACGACGAGATCGACGCGCTGGACCGCGTCTGCCAGCGCCTGGCCGGCTTCGAGGACGACCTGTCGCTCGAGTGGCTGGACGGCTACATGACCGCTTTGTTGGCGGGTCCGCGACGCGTCCCCCGTGAGGAGTGGCTGCCGCGCATCGGCGGGGGCGTGTTCGCCCGCGCCTATGCCGACCCCGAAGACGCCGCCCCCGCCCTGGCGGCCATCGACACACGCTACGACGTTCTGGCCCACCAGCTCGACCCTGACCAGATCCTCGACGATCCCGATGTGCTGCGCCTGGCGCCGCTGATGATCGAGCTGACCGAAGAGGACAAGCAGCGCCTGGTGACCGAAGGCCATGTGCAGCAGGACCAGTTGCATCTGCTGGAGCAGACGGGTGAGGTCTGGGCGATCGGCTTCATCGAGGCCACGCGAGACTATCCCGACGATTGGCCGCCGCAGGACATGGAGACCGAGGACGGCCAGCTCTTCGACGAGTGCCTCACCCGCATCGTCTCGCTGACCATGGAGGCCGAGGAGCTCAAGGAGGTCTTCGAGGACCTTTATGAGGGCGAGGAGCTCAACCGTGACGAGCTGGTCAACGAGGCGCTCTATGCCGCCCAGGACCTGCGTCTGTACTGGCTGGACCATGCGCCCAAGCCGGCGCCGCGGCGCGTGGAGGCGCTGCCTGGACGCAACGACCTGTGCCCCTGCGGCAGTGGCAAGAAGTTCAAGAAGTGCCACGGCGCGCAAATGCAGTGAGGGGCCGCAATGGCTGAACGACTGGACCTGGCGGGTCGACACCTTGTGCTGGGGTTGTCCGGCGGCATCGCCTGCTACAAGGCGGCCGAGCTGGCGCGCGAGCTGGTCAAGGCCGGCGCCACGGTCCAGGTGGTGATGACCGAGGCAGCAACGCATTTCATCACCCCGGTGACCATGCAGGCGCTGACCAACCGGCCGGTCTACACCCACCAGTGGGACCCGCGCGAGGCCAACCACATGGCCCATATCAACCTTTCGCGAGAGGCCGATGCGGTGCTGGTGGCTCCCGCGAGTGCCGACTTCATGGCCAAGCTGGTGCACGGCCGGGCCGACGAGATCCTGTCGCTCCTGTGCCTGGCGCGGCCGGCCGAGCGCGTGCCGCTGCTGGTCGCACCGGCGATGAACCGAGAGATGTGGGCCCATCCCGCCACGCAGCGCAATGCGGCTGCACTGCGCGCCGATGGTGTCGCCGTCCTGGGCCCGGCGGCGGGCGACCAGGCCTGCGGCGAGGTGGGCGACGGCCGCATGCTGGAGGCCGCCGAGCTGCGCGACGAACTGGTCGCCTTCTTCCAGCCCAAGCGACTGGCGGGGCGGCGGGTGCTGATCACGGCCGGCCCCACCTTCGAGGCGATCGACCCTGTGCGTGGCATCACCAATCACTCCAGCGGCAAGATGGGCTTTGCGATCGCCCGCGCTGCGCAGGAGGCCGGCGCACAGGTCACGCTGGTGGCTGGTCCGGTGCATCTGGCCACGCCGGCCCATGTGCAGCGGATCGACGTGCACAGCGCGCTGCAGATGCATGACGCCGTGATGCCGCTGGCCGGCATGCACGACATCTTCATTGCCACCGCCGCCGTGGCCGACTGGCGCCCTGCGGCGGCGGCCGTTCAGAAGCTGAAAAAGGACGGCAGCGGCCGCCCGCCGGCCTTCGAGATGGTCGAGAACCCCGACATCCTGGCGGCGGTCGCGCGGCTGGACCGTCGACCCTACTGCGTGGGCTTCGCGGCCGAAAGCCATGATCTGCTGCGTCAGGCGCAGGACAAGCGCGTTCGCAAGAACGTGCCGCTGCTGGTCGGCAACCTGGGCCCCGCCACCTTTGGCCAGGACACCAATGCACTGCTGCTGGTCGACGAGCACGGCCACCGCGAGCTGCCACAGGCCGACAAGCTGACGCTGGCGCGTCAGCTGGTGGCTGAGATCGCTTCCCGATTGAAACCGAACACGCCATGACCACGATCGACGTCAAGCTGCTGGACCCGCGCATGGCGGACCAGTTGCCGGCCTACGCCACCCCCGGCAGCGCCGGTCTCGACCTGCGCGCCTGCCTGGACGCACCGCTGGCGCTGGCGCCCGGCCAGACCGCTCTCATTCCCACGGGTCTGGCGGTGCACATCGGCGATCCAGGACTGGCCGCCATGCTCCTTCCGCGCTCGGGCCTGGGCCACAAGCACGGCATCGTGCTGGGCAATCTGGTCGGCCTGATCGACTCCGACTACCAGGGGCCGCTGATGGTGAGTTGCTGGAACCGCGGCGACACCGCGTTCACGATCCAGCCGCTTGAGCGCATCGCCCAGATGGTGATCGTGCCGGTGGTGCAGGCAGCGTTCCGCTTGGTGAACGACTTCGAGGCCAGCGACCGCGGCGCAGGCGGTTTTGGCTCGACCGGCCAGTCCTGATCAGTGCAGTGACGTGCCGGGCGGGGTGCCGCCCAGCACAGCCAGCGGTGACTCGCCGACGCTGCCGGCGGCCTGCTCATCGGCCGTGGCCGCGCGCACGCCCAGCACCTTCAGTGCGATGCGCAGCGCGATGCCCGCCAGCGGATGGTTGGCGTCCAGCACCACATGCTCGGGGTAGACCTCGGTGACGGTGTAGATCAGGCCGTCGGGCATTTCGGAGGCCGCACCCTCGGGCAAGCCGTCGAAGCGCATGCCAGGCTCCAGATCGTCCGGGAAGAGGGCGCGCCGCTCAAAGCAGACCAGCTCGGCGTCATAGTCGCCAAAGGCGTGCTCGGGCTCCAGGTGCAGCTGGGTCTCGAAGCCTTCGGCCTGACCGGCCAGGGCTTCCTCGACCTTGGGCAGCAGGTCTTCGCCGCCAAAAAAGAACTCGACCGGCTCGCCGAGTTCGTCGATCAACTGGCCCTGGGCATCGGAGAGCGTCCAGGTCAGCGTCACGACGCAAGGGGAAGTGATGTCCATCAACGCATCATCGCACAGCGCCTGCAGCGGCCGCGCGACAATCCCGGTCCATGGACATCGATCTCCCGCTGCCGCTGCTGGGCGGCTTGTCGCCCGCAGCCTTCATGCGCCGCTACTGGCAGAAGAAGCCCTTCGTTATTCGTCAGGCCGTGCCCGGCGCGGCCCCGCCGCTGCCACGCGCGGCGCTGTTCGATCTGGCGGCTCGCGAGGACGTGGAGTCGCGCCTGCTGCAGCAGTCGCCCACCACCTGGACACTGCGCCATGGCCCATTCAACCGGCGCCAGATCCCGTCGCTGAGCAAGCCCGGCTGGACGCTGCTGGTGCAGGGCCTGGACCTGCATGTGCCGGCAGCGCACGAGATGCTGTCGCGCTTCCGCTTCGTGCCCGAAGCCCGGCTGGATGACCTGATGATCAGCTACGCCAGCGACGGCGGCGGCGTCGGGCCGCACATCGATTCGTACGATGTCTTCCTGCTGCAGGTCAGTGGCCGGAGGCGCTGGCGCATCGGGCCGGTCAAGGATGCGCAGTTGCTGCCCGACAAGCCGGTCAAGATCCTGGCCAACTTCACGCCCACCGAGGAGCTGTTGCTGGAGGCGGGCGACATGCTGTACCTGCCGCCACGCTGGGGGCACGATGGCATCGCGGTGGGCAATGACTGCATGACCTGCTCGATCGGCTTTCGCACACCGACGCCTACCGAAACAGCGCGCGAGGTGCTGCAGCGCATGGTCGACGCGCTGGAGCCCGATACCGACGAGCCCCACTACCGCGACCCGGCCGGCAGTGCCACCGCCACGCCCGGCCTGATCCCGGCGGCGCTGCAGGAGTTCGCGCAGCGCGCCGTGATCGCCGCGCTCAACGATGCACGCAGCCTGGCCTGTGCGCTGGGCGAGACGCTGACCGAGCCCAAGGCCATCGTCTGGTTCGAGGGCGGCGAGCCGCTGACCGCGGGGCAGGGGGTGCGTCTGGATGCGCGCACGCGCATGATGTATGACGAGCACCATGTGTTCATCAATGGCGAATCCTTCCGCGCTGGTGGGCGCGATGCGCGGCTGATGCGGCAACTGGCGGATGCGCGCCGCCTGACGGCCGCCCAGTGTGCCCAACTCAGCGTGGACGCTCGTGCCCTGATCAATGAATGGGCCTGCGATGGATGGGTTCGGGCCGATTGAACAGGCGCCCTGGCCCTCGGGGTCAGGCCACCTCAGCTGGTCTGGCCGTCAGGCCTGGGCCGATGCCCTGACACGTCTGGTCGGCGGACTCGACGCCGCGCGGGTGACTCGCCTGTGCTGGGTGACTCAGGATCCGCTGTCCTGGCCGTGGGAGCATCCCACGCTGCTCGAGGCCTTGTCGGCCTGGCTCCGGCCGCCAGGGCGCCAATGGCAGTGGCTGGGCGTGGATTTCGAGCCGCTGCGGCAGGGCGCGCCTCGACTGACGCGCTGGCGCGCGACCTGGGGCCATCGTCTGCAGTGTCTGGCCGCCGAGGATGCGAGCGCCCTCGGCGGACGTGAGTGTCTGTTGGCGCAGGGCTTCGGGCTGATCGAGCGCTGGCCCGGCGCCGACTGCCGCGGCCGCATCAGTACCGATCCGCGTGAACTTGTCCTCGTCAGCCGGTGGTTTGATGCGGTTTCACAACGAGCGGGCGTGACGTTCCCCGTGACAACCGTGGGGATCTAGGGACTCTACCTAGAGTGGGTATAATGTAAGGCTAGGCACAGGATTGATCTTCCGCGGCGCGTCACGCTCGGTCGTCCTGGTCTGTGTCGAGGAGGAGGTTCGCCAGAACAGCGGGCCTTCAGAACAACCGGTTTTTCTGTCCGACCTATTTATCTGTTTGAGGAACTTCATGAACAAGTCGCTCCTGCTGGCCTCCCTGATCGCTGTTGCTGCCCTGGCCGCCTGTGGCAAGAAGGCTGAAGAAGCCGCTCCCGCCGCCGCCGCCGCCGTCGCCTCCGCCGCCGCTCCGGTGGCTGACGCTGCTGCCTCCGCCGCCGCTCCGGTGGCTGACGCCGCCGCCTCGGCCGCTTCGGCCGTGACCGATGCCGCCAAGGACGCCGCCGCTGGCGCCGTCAACGCGGCCGCTTCGGCTGCCGTGGATGCCATGAAGAAGTAATCCTCTTCTTCGCGACACGCACGAAAAAGCCGCCTTCGGGCGGCTTTTTTCTTGGCTGCCCGCGGGCCTCGTGAGGGGCAGGCATGGCCTGACCCTCCAGGCCGGTACCTCAGCGTCGCAGTTCAGAAACCATCAGGGTGGCCACACGGCGTGCATTGGCGCCGTTGTCGGGGCGACCTTCAGCATCCAGCACGTGCACGGCGGTGCTGCCATCGGCCTGCGCCTTGAGCGCCAGCCGGAAGCGCGACAACTGCACCGCGTCCTTGGCTCCAAACAGGCGCGAGAAGAAGTTGGGCTGCTCCTCGCCAGCGGTGGAAGGATCAGCGAAGCGCACGAAATAGGTGGCCTGACCCCGGTCACGGTCTTCCACCGTGAAGCCCGTTCGATCGAGTGCCAGACCCACCCGGCGCCAGGTGCGCTCCAGATCATCGGCCACGCGCAACGCTGCGCCAGCCTGGCCAGGCAGTTCCTCGGCACGGGCCTGGACGGCGGCAGGCACGGCCGCGGTCGCAGTCGGCGTCGCCGGGTTGGCCTTGGCATCGCGCGCGGCCTGTTCGGTGGCACCCAAGGCCAGCATCAGGCGCGACAGCATCTCGGCCTCGAGCTGCGGGTCGGTCGGTCGGGCGGTCCAGATCAGGTTCTCCTCGCGCTGTTGGCTGGCGAAGACCTCCTGCAGGCCACGGTGGCTGATCAGGATCTCGGTGCCCCGCGCGGTGCGCTCAATACGGGTGCGGAACTTGTCGCGCTCGCCGGTGGAGTACAGCGAATCGAACACCTTGCCAATGGTCTTGCGGATCAGGTCGTCGGGGATCCGGGCGCGGTTCTCGGCCCACTCGGTCTCAAAGGTGCCCGTCTCAGGGCTGTCCTTGACCAGTGTGAAACCCATGTCCTGCCAGAACTGACGGATACGCGGCACCAGTTGCTCGGGCGTTTGCGGCGCCACCAGCCAGCGGGTATTGCCCTCCCGCTCCATGCGAATGTCGCCGACCTGCACTGGTGCAGCCGTCGGACCGCTGGCAGTGCGCGTGGCGCCGGCCTGCTGCATCTGGCTGGCGCTGACCGAGCCCGACTGCGGCAGGTAGCGGCCGTCGCGGCTAAGAGGTGTCAGGTCGGGCGGCACTTCCAGGGGATTGGTCTTTCGGGCAGCCTTGCCATAGTCGACCTTGTCGCCCCCCAGGGTGCTTTCCAGGGCGCTACAGCCTGCCAGCCCGACGATCATGAGAAGGACGGCGGCACGCAGGGGCGTGGAGGCGTAGGCTTGTTTCACGGATGCGGTCTCCAAGGGAGCCTGCGAGCCAGTGGGGCAGCGCGATGGCTCGGAACAGAAAGAAGGAAAGGGTGCTCAGGCCAGCAGCCCGGCATCGCGCAGGGCGTCGCCGACCAGTGCCTGACCGGCCTCGCTCAGGGCGGTGAGCGGCAGGCGTACTGTGTTGCCACAGCGGCCCAACTGGGACAGGGCCCACTTGGCCGGGGCCGGGCTGTTCTCGCAGAAGAGCTGCTTGTGCAGCGACAGCAGCCTGAAGTGGATGCGGCGGGCCGTCGGGATGTCGCCTGCCAGGGCGGCGGCGCACAGCTCGTGCATCAACCGGGGCGCGACGTTGGCCGTGACGCTGACGTTGCCGGCGCCGCCGAGCAGCATCAGCGCAATCGCGGTGCCGTCGTCGCCGGAGAAGACCTTGAAGCCCGCCGGCGCATGCTTGATCAGCCAGGCGGCACGTTCGATGTTGCCAGTGGCTTCCTTGATGCCGAACACGCCGGGGATGCTGGCCACCCGCAGCGTGGTCTCGGGCAGCATGTCTGCCACCGTGCGGCCGGGCACGTTGTAGACCATCACCGGAATGTCCACCGCCTCGGCGATGGCCTTGAAGTGGCGGTACATGCCTTCCTGGGACGGCTTGTTGTAGTAGGGCACCACCTGCAGGGTGCAGTCGGCGCCGACCTTTCGGGCGTACTGGCTCAGCTCGATCGCCTCAGCCGTGCTGTTGGCGCCGGCGCCGGCCATGATCGGGATGCGGCCCTTGGCGTGCTCGACCGCCACGCGAATGATTTCGAAGTGTTCCTCGAAGCTGACGGTGGCCGACTCTCCGGTGGTGCCGACGACACAGATGGCGTCGGTGCCTTCGTCGACATGCCAGTCGATCAGTGCGCGCAGACAATCGTAATCGACGCTGCCGTCCTCGTGCATCGGCGTCACCAGCGCCGGGATGCTGCCTTGAATGGATCTCATCGTGATTCCTCTGGGATGGCGGATTCTAGCCACCCGATGCAACGGTCCAGCCCGGCAGACGGTGCACTGCAGAGTCGCGCTGCGCGGTGATGCGCTGGAGCACGCGCTCGGGCGCCGACAACTGGCCGGTCTCGTAGCCCAGTATCTGCAGTTCCTGGCAGGCCCGCAGCAGTTCGCCGGGCTGCAGCAGGAAGTCGGCACGTGAAGGCCGCCCCAGGCGTTCATGGCCGGTGGCGAAGGTCTCATAGACCAGCCGGCCGCCGGGGGCCAGCGCCGAGAGAATGCTCGGCAGCAGCGGTCTCCAGAGGTAGTGGGTGACGACCACCAGGTCGAATTGGCGGCCCTCCAGCGGCCACGGGCCTTGCTCGATGTCGGCCTCGATCAGCTCGCCCAGGCCGGCGAGGCCGTGCAGCGCCTGGCCGTCCCGGTCGACCCCCGTGACACGCCAGCCTCGGGCCGCTAACCAGCGCAGATGACGGCCGCTGCCGCAGGCCAGGTCCAGTGCGCGGCCGGACGGCAGGTCGGCGCACCAGCGGCGCACCCAGTCAGAGGGCGGCGAGGGGGCGTGGGGCGGCATCAGAAGCAGGCCCAGAGGCGGTCGGCCAGATCGCGCGCCAGGTGCGGGCTCTGGTAGGCCAGGAACACCATGCCCAGCACGGCCAGCAGCAGCCCCCAGATCACAACGCGCTGCCACATGGGGATACTCAGGCTGCGGCAGGCGCGGCGGGGCGCAGCAGCGGCGTTTCGCGCACCGGCTGGTTGGCCAGCGCGGCGAACACCCCCAGCGCTACGGCGATCCACCAGACCGGTGTGTAGCTGCCGGCGCGGTCGTAGATCCAGCCACCCAGCCAGACGCCCAGGAAGGAGCCGACCTGGTGGCTGAAGAACACCACGCCGCCGAGCATCGACATGTACTGCACACCGTACACCTGGGCCACGATGGCATTGGTGGGCGGCACGGTGGACAGCCACAGCACGCCCATCGTGGCGGCGAACAGGTAGACGCTCATCGGTGTCAGCGGCGCGGCCAGGAAGGCGATGATCACCACCGAGCGCAGCAGGTAGATCGTCGACAGGATGTGGCGCTTGGGGAAGCGCTGGCCCAGCACGCCAGCGCCATAGGTGCCGAACACGTTGAACAGGCCGATCAGCGCCAGCGCGGTGGTGGCCACCGACGGATCCATGCCCTGATCGCGCAGATAGCTGGGCATGTGCACGCCGATGAAGACCACCTGAAAGCCGCAGACGAAGTAGCCGGCGGTCAGCCAGCGGAAGCTGCCGTGACCAAACGCCTCCCGCAACGCGGCGCCGATGCTCTGTTGCGGGCGGGCAGTGCCGGTAGCCAGTGCCGGCTCCTTGAGCCCCAGGGCCAGCGGCACGATGGCCAGCGCGGCGCAGCCCAGCACGAACAAGGCGTTCTGCCAGCCCCAGGCGGCGATCAGCCAGCTTTCCACCGGGACCATCATGAACTGGCCGAAAGAGCCGGCGGCGGCGGCCACGCCCATGGCCCAGGATCGCTTCTCGGGCGCCACATTGCGGCCGATGACCCCATACACCACCGCGTAGGTGGTGCCCGACTGGGCGATGCCGATCAGCAGTCCGGTGGCGCCGGTGAAGGCCAGACCGGACGTGGACAGCGCCATCAGCACCAGCCCCAGGGCATAGAGCAGCGCACCGATCAGCAGCACCCGAAAGGCGCCGAAGCGGTCTGCCAATGCGCCGGCGAACGGGCCCGCCGCGCCCCAGGCCAGGTTCTGCACGGCCAGTGCGAACGAGAAGGTCTCGCGCGTCCAGCCACGGTCCATGGTGATCGGTTGCAGCCACAGGCCGAAGCCATGGCGGATGCCCATCGACAGCGTCACGATCAACGCGCCGCACAGCAGCACCTGGGTCATCGACAAGGGGCGGTGGCTGGGCGCGGTGCTCATGCCGGCACTGTAGCCCAGGCACCGCGCCGAGCGGGGCGCCGGGGCATGGCTGTCGCCGAGGTGACAACCTGGGGAGGTAGACTGGATGCATCCCCAGGCCGCCTGTTCCATCGATGGCGATGGCAGGCTGCTGCCTACAATTTCCCGCATGGCCACCCGTTCAGTTTCCGCCCCGCCCGAGTATGGCGAGGCCTCGATCCGCGTCCTCAAGGGCCTCGAGCCCGTCAAGCAGCGCCCGGGCATGTACACCCGGACCGACAACCCGCTGCACATCATCCAGGAGGTCATCGACAACGCCGCCGACGAGGCGCTGGCCGGCTTCGGCAAGCGCATCGCGGTGACGCTGCACAGCGACGGCTCGGTCAGCGTGGACGACGACGGCCGTGGCATCCCCTTCGGCCTGCACCCCGAGGAGCAGGTGCCGGTGGTGGAGATCGTCTTCACCCGGCTGCACGCCGGCGGCAAATTCGACAAGGGCGCCGGTGGCGCCTACAGCTTTTCGGGCGGCCTGCACGGCGTGGGTGTCAGCGTCACCAATGCGCTGGCCACCAGGTTGCAGGTGGGCGTCTGGCGCGACGGCCAGGCCGCGCAACTGGCGTTCTCTGGCGGCGATGTGATCGAGCCGCTGGTGGTGCGCCCCGCCCAGCCCGGCGAGCGCAAGAAGGGCACCTCGGTGCGGGTGTGGCCCGACCCGAAGTACTTCGAGAGCGCCGAACTGCCGCGCGCCGAGCTGACGCACCTGCTGCGCAGCAAGGCCGTGCTGATGCCCGGCGTGACCGTCACGCTCAGCACCGAGAAAACCGGGGACACCCAGACCTGGCTGTACAAGGGCGGCCTGCGGGACTACCTGCAGCAGGCGCTGCCGGCCGATCCGCTGATTCCGCTGTTCGAGGGCGAGCACTACGCCAGCGCCAACGAGGACGAGAACTTCGCCGAGGGTGAGGGCGCCGCCTGGTGCGTGGCCTTCACCGAAGACGGCGCGCTGCTGCGCGAGAGCTACGTCAACCTGATCCCCACGGTGGCCGGCGGGACCCACGAGGCCGGTCTGAAGGACGGCCTGTTCGGCGCCATCAAGGGCTTCATCGAGATGCATTCGCTGCTGCCCAAGGGCGTCAAGCTGATGCCCGAGGACATCTTCAGCCGCGCCAGCTTCGTGCTCAGCGCCAAGGTGCTGGACCCGCAGTTCCAGGGCCAGACCAAGGAGCGCCTGAACAGCCGCGACGCGCTGCGCCTGGTCTCGGCCTATGTGCGCCCGGCGCTGGAGCTGTGGCTGAGCCAGCATGTCGAGCACGGCCGCAAGCTGGCCGAGCTGGTCATCAAGCAGGCCCAGACGCGCCAGCGCGCCAGCCAGAAGGTGGAAAAGCGCAAGGGCTCCGGAGTGGCTGTGCTGCCCGGCAAGCTGACCGACTGCGAGAGCCGTGACACCGGGCTCAACGAACTGTTCCTGGTCGAAGGCGACTCCGCCGGTGGCAGTGCCAAGATGGGGCGCAACAAGGAGACTCAGGCTATCCTGCCGCTGCGCGGCAAGGTGCTCAATGCCTGGGAGGTCGAGCGCGACCTGCTGTTCAGGAACAACGAGATCCACGACATCTCGGTGGCCATCGGCGTTGATCCGCACGGCCCGAACGACACGCCGGACCTCTCCGGTCTGCGCTATGGCAAGGTCTGCATCCTGTCGGACGCCGATGTCGATGGCTCGCACATCCAGGTGCTGCTGCTGACGCTGTTCTTCCGCCACTTCCCCAAGCTGGTCGAGGCCGGTCATGTCCATGTGGCCAAGCCGCCCTTGTTCCGCATCGATGCACCGGCGCGCGGCAAGAAGCCGGCGGCCAAGCTCTACGCGCTGGACGAGGGCGAGCTCGACGCCGCGCTCGACAAACTGCGCAAGGAAGGTGCCCGCGACGGCAGTTGGAGCATCAGCCGCTTCAAGGGCCTGGGCGAGATGAGCGCCGAACAGTTGTGGGAGACCACGCTCAACCCCGACACCCGCCGCCTGCTGCAGGTGGGCTATGGCGCGATCGGCTTTGCCGCCACGGTCGAGGCCTTCGGCCGCCTGATGGGCAAGGGCGAGGCCGCGTCGCGCCGCGAGCTGATGGAGATCCACGGTGACAGCGTCGAGATCGACGTCTGAGTGGCGACACTCGCGCCTGGCCTTGCTGGGCACCCTGGCCTGGGGCCTGTGCGCATCCGCGTCGGCCCAGGCGCCCTTGTATGGTTACGTCGATGGGCGGGGTGTCGCCCATCTGGCGCAACAGCCGATGGATGCGCGCTACGAGCCGCTGTTGCGCGATCGGGGTGAGTCCAAGGTGCGCGTGCCCGGCAAGTCGATCGATCGTGCCAGCATGCTGACCTGGCTGGAGTTCGCCCCCGAGGTCAAGTCGCTGATGCCGCTGATGCGCCAGGCGGCGGCCTCCAGTGGGCTGGACGTCGAGTTGCTCAAGGCCGTGGTGGCCGTGGAGTCGGGCTTTCGCACCGACCGCGTCTCGCCCGCGGGTGCGATCGGCCTGATGCAGCTGATGCCTGCGGCCGGCGAGCGCTACGCCACGCGCGGCGAGAAAGCGTCGGCGCCGGTGGAGGCCCTGCTGCGCGACCCGCGGCACAACCTGACCATTGGCGCTCGCATGCTGGCCGACCTGTGGCGGCGAACCGGCAGCATCGATGCCGCGCTGGCGGCCTGGAATGCGGGCGAGGGCCGAGTGCGCCGTGCCGGCAATCGGGTGCCTGACATCGCGGAAACCCGTGCCCATGTGCATCTGGTGCTTGAACTGTACTGGTCGATGCTCCAGCACAGTCAGTCGCAGCGGGCCCGAAGCCTGCGGTTTTCCCCTGGGTCGGCAGCGGTTCATCCGGATTGACCCTGTGTCCGGTGCCGGGCCCTTCGAGTTGGGGGGTTGACGATCATCGGGGTGGTCCGGGACATTCGAACGCTTCGTATCACCCCTTCGAGGATCCCTGTCATGTCCATCCCCTCGTTCAAGCTCCATCGCCTGTGTGTGGCCGTTGCCATCGCTGCGCCTGCCGCCCTGGTCGGCGCCGGTGCCGTTGCCGCCGAGAAGACCGTCAAGCTGGTCGTCACCCATGGCCAGGTCAATGCCTCGGCCGTCGGCAGCCATGTCAACGCCGTCGGCGGCCGCGTGACGCGTGACCTGTCTCGTCTGGGCGCCACGGCGGTGGAGGTGCCGGCCAGCAAGCTTGAGCAGTTCAAGGCAGCCGTCGGAGCGGCCAACGTCGAGATCGACGCCATGCGCACCATCATGGGCCATCGGGTGGGCCCCGCGGCCACGCCGGGGCTGCGCGCTGCGGCCACCACGGCCGCAGAAGTGGTGCCCTACGGCATCCCGCTGGTGCAGGCGGACAAGGTCAAGGGCGCCGGCAGCTGGCAGCCCACCGTGTGCATCATCGACTCGGGCATCGATGGCAAGCACGAGGACCTGAAGAAGCTCACGATGAGCGGCCGGAACTTCACCAGCTCGGGCAAGTGGAACACCGACGAGAACGGCCACGGCACGCACGTGGCGGGCACGGTGGCTGGTATTGACAACAAGATCGGTGTTGTCGGCGTCAATGGCAAGAATCAGGTGATCCTGCGCATCAACAAGGTGTTCGATGCTTCGGGCAGCGCACCGGCTTCGATGATTGCTGATGCGATGCTGGATTGCATGGACGCGGGCGCCAACGTGGTTTCCATGTCGCTGGGCGGCGGTGGCTCCTCGGTCGAGAAGCAAGCGGTCGAGGCCCTGGACGCTGCGGGCATCCTGTCCATCGCTGCGGCTGGCAATGGGGGCGACACCACCATCTCGTATCCGGCTGGCTACAAGCAAGTGATGTCGGTCGCCGCCGTTGACGCCAACAAGGCCTGGGCCAACTTCTCCCAGTTCAATGCTGACGTCGAGATCGCCGGCCCCGGCGTGCTGACCCTGTCCAGCGTGCCCACCGGCACCGGCGTGATCGGCAGCCTCAGCGTGGATGGCACCGGCTACGAGGCCATCGCCATGACTGGCTCGGCCGAGGGCAGTGTGTCGGCTGCCCTGTACGACTTCGGTCTGGGCCAGACCGACGACCCCGGCGTGGCGGGCAAGGTGTGCCTGATCTCGCGCGGCGCCATCACCTTCGCCGAGAAGGTCACGCGCTGCGAGGCGATGGGCGGCGTGGGCGCGGTGATCTACAACAACGTGCCGGGCAACTTCGCCGGCACGCTCAATGGTGCTGCCACGACCATCCCGTCGATGAGCGTGTCGCAAGCCGATGGCGGCATCCTGCTGACCAAGATCGGCATGACCGCCGATGCGGCCGTGATGACCTCGAACTACGCCTACCTGAGCGGCACCTCGATGGCCACCCCGCACGTCTCTGGCGTGGCTGGCCTGATCTGGAGCTTCCACCCCGCGTGCACTGCGGCGCAGGTCCGCAAGGCGCTGAACAACTCGGCCATGGACCTGGGTGACGCGGGCCGTGACGACAAGTTCGGCAACGGTCTGGTCCAGGCCAAGGCTGCGCTGAAGAAGCTCGAGTCGCTCTGCTCGCTGAACTGATGGTGACACCGGGTCCGCGCCGGTGACGGTGCGGCCCAGCGGCACCTGACGGGCCGCCTGTTCCTGCGGGGACAGGCGGCCCGTTGTCTTGTGGGTAGGCGCGCACCGGCCGGTAAGATGGCAGGCTTGCGCCGGGGTCGAGCGAACCGGCGACCCACAGGCCGACGTGGACCGCCCGGGTCCGCCACGGCGCCGGCCACTGGTCGGCCAGCCTGTCCCATCACCACCAGCCATGTCCGACCAAGCCGATCTGTTCACTGCGCCTGCCGAACCCGCAGGCGACGCCATCACGCTGGCCCACTATGCCGAGCGGGCCTACCTGGAATATGCACTGAGCGTGGTCAAGGGCCGCGCCCTGCCGGATGTCGCCGACGGCGCCAAGCCGGTGCAGCGACGCATCCTCTACAGCATGCAGCGCATGGGCCTGGGCTTTGGCGGCTCGGGCGGGGCGCCCAAACCGGTCAAGAGCGCCCGGGTGGTGGGTGATGTGCTGGGCAAGTTCCACCCGCATGGCGACACCGCTGCCTATGACGCCATGGTGCGCATGGCGCAGGATTTCTCGCTGCGCTACCCACTGATCGACGGTCAGGGAAACTTCGGCAGCCGCGACGGCGACGGCGCCGCCGCCATGCGCTACACCGAGGCCCGGCTGGCGCCAATCGCCCGCCTGCTGCTCGACGAGATCGACGAGGGCACCGTGGACTTCGTGCCCAACTACGACGGCTCCTTCGATGAACCGCGTCAGCTGCCGGCACGCCTGCCCTTTGTGCTGCTCAATGGCGCCAGCGGCATCGCGGTGGGCATGGCCACCGAGATCCCCAGTCACAACCTGCGCGAGGTGGCCGCCGCCGCGGTGGCGCTGATCCGCGACGACCAGCTGCCCGACGACGCCTTGTTCGCACTGCTGCCCGGCCCCGACTACCCCGGCGGTGGTCAGTTGATCAGCAGCGACGCTGAGATCCGCGAGGCCTACCGCAGCGGACGCGGCAGCCTCAAGCTGCGTGCGCGCTGGAAGATCGAGGACCTGGCGCGCGGCCAGTGGCAGCTGGTGGTGACCGAGTTGCCGCCCGGCACCAGCGCGCAGAAAGTGTTGGAGGAGATCGAGGAGCTCACCAACCCCAAGGTCAAGACCGGCAAGAAGGCGCTGACCCAGGAGCAGACACAGCTCAAGGCGGCGATGCTGGCGGTGCTCGATGCGGTGCGCGACGAGTCGAGCAAGGACGCCGCGGTGCGCCTGGTCTTTGAGCCCAAGAGCCGTACCGTGGAGCAGGCCGAACTGGTCAATGCGCTGCTGGCCCACACCAGCCTGGAGAGCAGTGCGCCGGTCAACCTGACCATGGTGGGCCTGGACGGCAAGCCGGTGCCCAAGGGCCTGCGCCAGGTGCTGACCGAATGGGTCGCCTTCCGCCAGACCACGGTGCAGCGCCGCACCCGCCACCGCCTGGACAAGGTGCTGGAGCGCATCCATGTGCTCGAAGGCCGGCAACTGGTGCTGCTGAACATCGACGAGGTGATCCGCATCATCCGCGAGAGCGACGAGCCCAAGCCGGCGCTGATCAAGCGCTTTGCGTTGAGCGACCGCCAGGCCGAGGACATCCTGGAGATCCGCCTGCGTCAGCTGGCGCGTCTGGAGGCCATTCGCATCGAGCAGGAACTCAAGGGCCTGCGCGAGGACCAGGCGAAGCTGGAGGACATCCTGGGCAGCCCGGCCACGCTCAAGCGCACGCTGATCAAGGAGATCGAGGCCGACGCCAAGCAGTTTGGTGACGAGCGCCGCACGCTGATCCAGGCCGACAAGCGCGTGGTGGCCGAGGTGAAGATCGTGGACGAGCCGATGACTGTGATCGCCAGCCTCAAGGGCTGGGTGCGCACGATGAAGGGCCACGAGATCGACGTGGCCAACCTGTCGTTCAAGGCCGGCGACGGCCTATACGGCACCTTTGCCTGCCGAAGCGTCGATACCCTCTATGTGCTGGGCAGCACTGGCCGCGCCTTCAGCATCCTGGTGGCCAGCCTGCCGGGCGGCCGCGGCGACGGCGTGCCGGTGACCAGCCTGATCGACCTGGAGCCCGGCACGCAGGTGGCGCATCTGGTGGCCGGCCCGGCCGAGCAGGTGATGCTGCTGGCCAATACCGGCGGCTTCGGCCTGCTGGCGCGCCTGGGCGATCTGGCCAGCCGGCAGCGGGCTGGCAAGAGCTTCCTCAGCCTGGAGGCCAAGGACCGCCTGCTGCCGCCGGTGGCCGTGGCCGCCAGCCACACCCACGTTGCCTGCCTGGCGATGGACGGGCGGCTGCTGGTGTTCCCGCTGGCCGAGCTGAAGCTGCAGAGCAATGGCGGCCGCGGCCTGACACTGATGGACGTGGACGCCAAGGCGCCGCTGGTGTCAGCCGCCACCTGCGCCGACAGCCTGCGCGTGCTGGGCAGCGGCCGCGGCGGCAAGGACAAGGACGAGCTGGTCAAGGGCGCGGCCTTTGCCCAGCACCTGGGCAAGCGGGCCCGCAAGGGGCACAAGGTCGAGGGCGTGATGAAGGTCGCGCGGGTGCTGGCGGTCTGAACCGGCGGCCGGCGATCAGCGCAGCAGGCAGCGGGTGTCAGCGCCAAGCCTAGGCTGAGGGTTGATCCCGTTGTCTGGATCGGTCGAGATTCGGCAGGATTTGCTTGAGGGTCGGCGTCCTGACGCGATGAGCGCCTGGAGCAATGATGTTGACCACCCGGCGGATGATTGAGGAGCTGCCGCATGTCACCGTTTGCCCGCACGAATGCTCGGCGCGGCGCTGGCCTGGCGCTGACCCGGCCGCTGCGACGTGGCCACTGCCTGTCCGGCCTGCTGCCCTGCCTTGTGACCGCTGGCATGAGCATGGCCACGCCGGTCCATGCAGCCAGCGGCACGGAGGCCCGTTTGCAGGCCAACTGGACCCAGCCAGTCACAGGGCAGGAGATCCGGTTGGATCCGTCCACCAGCTCGCCACGTGCGGGACGCAGCATCGTTCGCTACGACTGGGATTTTGGCGATGGGCGTACCGCAACCAGCACCACGGCGGCTCCCCACTACGTCAGTTGGCCAGAGGCGGCCAGGCGCAAGGTGACTTTGACCGTCACCGACAGTGCTGGCGTGATGCGTTCTGCCCGTCTGGTTATCGAGGTCAAGCGATTTGCGCCGACAGGTCGCCTGAACGATTCCGGGATCGACTGGTGCGCTGTCGTCGATCCTGATACCGGCGTCTGGACGAATGGCTTGAACTGTCTTTCGCTGGACTGGCCGCTTTACCTCTATTGGGGCAAGCAGCAGGATGGCTATTTTGGTCGCGACTTTCGCAACAGCAAAGGCAAGCTGAGCAAGGTGGGCAGCGGCGCGGCCGGATTCGATTTCACCCGCCTCGGTGCAGACGGGTTGCCGCTGGCCATACAGGATGGTGTGTACAGCGACACGGGCAACGAGGCTGACGGCACCCGCTGGGACTGTGTGCGTGACAACACCACCGGCCTGATCTGGGAGGTCAAGCGCAACGACCCCAGTCATCTTCGGCATGCTTGGCACACCTACAGTTGGTACAGCACGGACCGCAGCAACAACGGTGGGGTAGACGGGCTAGACCATGGTGGGGAATGCACCGGCGTGCCCGATCCCCTCTTTTGCAACACCCAGAGCTACATCACCGCGGTCAATGCCTTGCCGACTGGTGAAGCGCTCTGCGGTTTTCGCGATTGGAGGCTGCCCACCATCGACGAACTCGGCGGATTGACCATGATTGGGAGGGCGAACCCCGCGATCGATACCGGCCACTTCCCGAACTCAGGGGTCGCCCAGAACACCCAGGCCTTTACCTGGTCGTCATCGACGTACAGAGGGTTCCAGTATCACGCCTGGGGTATTCGTTTCGATTCTGGTGAACGAGTTCCAGACTGGAAGGAGTATGGGTTCCAGGTTCGACTGGTTCGTTCCGGCGTGTGATGCAGCGCGATGGTCGGACAATCCAAAGGTCGATCGCTCCATGCTTGAGCGCTGTCTTGTCCGCTGTTTGGCGCTGACCTGTCGGGACGCCTTCGGCCTGTCACTGAGGCCGGGAAGTGGACGAGTCTTGAGCACTCGCGCCACCTGTGCCCGAGGGATCTGGGCCTGGGGATTCATGCCGTCCCAGGCAGATCTGTTGGGGTCGATTGCGACTTAGAACGATTTGAACCTCGATGGACTTCAGAGGTAGCACGATGCGCAAGCACTCTCTCACGCGGCGCGCAGGCCTGCACGCCGGCTGCCTGGTCGCAGCGCTGTTCTTCGCCACATCCGCAGGGGCTTCTTGCGATGCCAACATTCGTATCACCCGGCCGGACAGCCGCTATGAAGCTGTGGCAGGTGCCATGCCCGCTGGCAGTGAGGTGCGTGACAAGGTCACCGGCCTGATCTGGCAGCGTTGTCCTCTGGGCATGGCCTGGGACGGCAGTGTCTGTGCGGGCACGGCCCTGGCACTGACCTGGGCGGAGTCGCTGGAGGCGGCCCGCACGGCAGTGGCAAGTCGTGCACCCGGAGCCGGCTGGTGGCGGCTACCCAGCATCACTGAATTGGTCAGCCTGATTGATACGGCCTGCCTTGGACCGGCCACCAACAGCACATGGTTTACTTCGTCACATCTGGTGTGGTCTTCGTCACCGTTTCTGGCTCATGCGCCCAGTGCGTGGATTGTCAACTTGAACCAGGGAGAAACCCTGGGTTCGCCCAAAGGATCTAAGTGGTGGGTCCTATTGGTGCGTGCGGGTCAGTGACTTGATCAGTGCCGCTGCCACGGTGGCAATAGGGGACGTTTTCAAGTCGGAGCGGCCCGCTTCCGCTCCACGCGGGGCCGGTGTGGACGCGGCCGTTTCAGCGCAGCAGGTCGGACAGCTGCGGCAGCCTGGGCAGGGCCGGCAGCTTGGGCAGCGGGGGCGCTTTCAGATCGCCCCAGGGCGTCTTCAGCCGGTCGCCGGTCAGCTGGCGGGTGACTGCGCTCTTGATCGGCGGCACCCAGTTGGTCACCCGCACGATGGCCTCGCGTGCCAACTGGGCGGGCGCCGTGTCGGTGGTGAACAGCTTGACCACCAGGTTGGTGCCCAGGTAGATCGGCAGCGTCACACGGCGGTGCTCGTCTGCATAGGCCTGCAGCGCCCGGGCATCGCCCAGGTCTCGGCCTTCGGCGCTGGTCTTGGCCAATTCCGCAGACAAGACCTCGATACCGTAGAGCCCGAAGTTGTAGCCGTGCGCCGTGACCGGGTGCATGCCCACCGCGGCGTCGCCGATCAGAGCAAAGCGCTCGGCGCAGAAGCGTTGTGCGTAGACGGCCACCAGCGGGTAGGCGTGGCGCTGGCCGGCCAGTTCCAGCCGGCCCAGACGGTGGCCGAAGGCGGCGTCCACCTTGTCGGCGAACTCGGCCTCGGGAGCGGCCATCAGCGCCGCGGCGCCGTCGCTGCTGACGGTCCAGACGGCCGAGCTCTGGCGGCCGGCCATCGGCAGCATCGCCAGCGTGTGGCCATGCAGGAAGCATTCATGCGCGGTGCCATCGTGTTCCAGTTCGTGGCGCATGCGCGCGACGATGGCGGTGCGGCCGAAGTCGAGCATGCGCGCACCGATGCCGGCCATGCGGCGCACCGTGGAGAAGCGGCTGTCGGCGGCGATCACCAGGGGGGCGCGCAGGCGCTGACCATCGGCCAGCGTGACGCTGGCGCCGGTGGCATCGCGGTCCAGCGCAGTCACTCGGGCGTTGCCGGAGATCGTCACCTGCCCGGTGCGCGCGCTGGCACCGGCGAAGCAGGCCTCACGGATGCGGTGGTTGGGCACCAGCCAGCCAAGTTGCTCGTGGCCGTCGGCGCGGCCGTCAAAGGGCAGCACCATCGGCGACTCGCCATTGGTGACCTGGGCGGCCTTGAGCGGTGCGATGTCGTCGGCCGGCAGGCGCTCCCACAGGCCCAGCTGGGTGAGGATGCGGCGGGCGCGGTGGGTCAGTGCGATGTCGCGGCCGTCTTCGGGCGGGGCCACCAGGCTGTCGCGCGGGGCCTGCTCGAGCACATGGCTGCGGATGCCGGCATCGGCCAGCGCACAGGCCAACGCCAGGCCGGCGGGGCCAGCGCCGACGATCAGCACATCGGTGTCGAAGGAAGTGGTGTCGCTCACGGGGAACTCTCGCGGCTGGGTGGGGCAGGGCTGCCGAGGGCAGCGCGCATCATCGCCGCCGATTGTCGCGCGGCGCTTGACCCGCGTCAGCCCCGCGGGCTTCAGCGGCGCAGCGCGGCCAGGCAGGCCAGACCGGCCAGCGCGAACAGCGCCAGGCTCCAAAAGGCGTAGGGCACGCCCAGCAGGTTGACCGCGGCGTCTGCGCACGAGGCCATGGGCATGAAGACCTCGGGGGCCCAGTCCAGCAGGCCCAGCGATTCGAGGATGCGGTCGGCCAGCGTCATGTTGCACGAGGCGCTGGCAGCCGCCACGAAATGCTGCCACAGCGCGGCCGCGGCGCCGCTGGCCGCCAGCAGCACACCCAGTGCGGCCAAGGGCTTGCGCAGTGGTGCCACGACAGCGCCCAGCAGGGCCACGGCACCCAGCAGCAGGAAGATCAGCCGCTGCAGCGAGCACCAGGGGCAGGGTGGCATGTCGAAGCGGTACTGCGACAGCAGTGCCAGGCCCACCGAGGCCCAGCAGGCCAGCGCGGTCAGCACCAGCAGCAGACGCGGCCGCACCAGCGTGCGCAGCAGTGCCATGGTCAGTCCTTGAGTTCGGCGATCAGCTCGATTTCGACGCAGGCGCCCAGCGGAATCTGCGCCACGCCGAAGGCGCTGCGTGCATGGGCCCCCACCTCGGGGCCGAAGACCTCGGCCAGCAGTTCGGAACAGCCGTTGGTGACCAGATGCTGCTCGGTGAAGGTGGGCGTGGAGTTGACCAGGCTCATCACCTTGACGATGCGCGCCACGCGGTCCAGGTCGCCGCCGCAGGCGGCCTGCAGCGTGCCCAGCAGATCGATCGCGATCGCGCGGGCGGCGGCCTTGCCTTCCTCGGTGCCCAGGGTCAGGCCCAGCTGGCCCACCCAGGGCTTGCCGTCCCGCTTGGCGATGTGGCCAGACAGGAAGACCAGCTTCCCGGTCTGGACGAAGGGGACGTAGGCGGCAGCGGGCCCGGCCACCGGCGGCAGTGTGATGCCCAGGCTCTGCAGG
>JAFLDI010000050.1 GCA_017302485.1 Burkholderiales bacterium
AGCGCCAGCCCCCGATCGCCGCCGCGGCGATCAGCCCACCCAGCAGCAGCCAGGTCAGCGGCGAGGTGCCGCCGGCGGCGGCTTCACTGCTGCTGGCAGCCGTGTGGCGCTGCAGCTCGCGGTGGCGCTGCTCGCGCTGACGCGCGTCATACGCCGCCCGCCGCCCCGGGTGGCCCAGCGTCAGCCAGGCCTCCTTCACCGCCATGCGGCGCACCTCGTCCTGCGCGGCCGCGGCCTGCTGCTCGTAGGCCTGGCGGATCGTGTCGGTGTCGGCGTCGGGGGGGACGCCGAGGAGGGTGTAGAGGGATTTGCTCATCGCTGGAAGCGTCGCAGGCCATGTTCGATGACACCCACTTAAGGGGGATGGACCATCGGTACGCAGGCAATCACTCTACATGGCGGTCACACGGCAAGAAAACGAGCCACCCGCCGACGATGACGCCGAGCCCGCATACCCACTGAGCTCCGCATCCCATGATCTCGTGGATTTCCACTGAATGGCTTCGACGCCCACTGGGCTTCCAACGAGACGACAGCGAGCGCAAGCCAGCGCCATGGCTGGGTGCCCGTGAGTGCCTGTGGGCCATTGGCTCCCTGGCCCAACTGCATGGCCGGGCCTTCGATCAACATCTGTTGTCGTCCCAGCTGGTTGGGTCAGTTGGTGAGCGCAGACTCTTGTCGTTGATCACTGATCTGGGCCTTGACATTCAGCACCTGGGCACCGCGTCCAACCATGACATGCCCACAGCGCCCATGCGCTCAGGTGACACGCTGCTGGTTCTGTGCAGCCCAGTAGAGGCTGAGCGTGATCGCGTTGGGCTGGTACCGGGCATCGTCCAGTTGCTGCACGTTCCAGTGGATGACAGGACCGACGACACTGGCTTGGCGGTGCAACTGAATCTGTACGGCGAACGTTCACCCACCCTGTGCCGGTGGGTCGACATGAAGGCGCGCGCCGGAAGACGTTGTTGGCGGGTGTCTGCACCGGGATGCCAACCCCTTGACCCGGACGCGGCGCTCACTCAGCCCAGCTTCGGTTGGCGCTGGATCGGCCAGGCGGTGTGGCGCCAACGCCTCTTGGGTCGGGACATCCTTGCTGCGTCCCTGGTCCTGCAGGTCCTGGGACTGGTGAGCCCTTTGCTGGCGCAGGTCGTCATCGACAAGGTCGTGGTTCACGGCTCCACCAGCACCTGGTGGGCCGTCGGTATCCTGCTGCTGGGCGTGGCGGTCTTTCAGTCACTGCTGAGTTGGTCCCGCCAGGGACTGCTGCTGCTGGCCGGTTCGCGCATAGACGCGGAGCTGGGCAACTCGGTATGGCAGCAGGTGTCGCGGCTCCCTCTGCCGTTCCTGCTTCGTCGCCCGCTGGGCGTGGTGGCTGCCAGGATGCAGGCGGTTGAGCCGCTGCGCGAATTCATCTCCGGTGCGTCGCTGAGCCTGGTGGTGGACACGCCTTTCATGCTGGTGGCGCTGGCCATGATGTTTTGGTACAGCCCCCCACTGGCCGCCCTGGTCTTGCTGTCCACCCTGTTGCTGGCCACCTTGGGTGCGCTGGCGGCACGCCCTCTGCGACAACGCAATCTGGCAGTCTTTCAGGCGGGTGCGCGCAACCAGGCGTTCGTGACCGAGCGTTTGGGAGCCATTGAGACCGTCAAGTGCCTGCAGTTGGAACCGCTGCTGGACCAGCAATACCGAGATCAACTGGATGACTACCTCCGCTCAGCGCTGCGCAGCCGGCAACTGACGAACACGCTGCAGTCCTCGGCCAGCCTGATCGAGCAATGGACATCAGCGGCCATCCTGATGGGCGGCGCCTGGATCGTGATGCACCAGCCCGGCTTCACCGTGGGTATGTTGGTGGCGTTCCAGCTGATGGCCAATCGCTTCCAACAACCCATGTCGCGCCTGGTGGGCATGTGGGCCGACTTCCAGCAGATTCGCGTGTCTGTTGACCGGCTGGGTGAACTCATGACCGTGCCGGCCGAGGTGTCTGAACTCGTGCCGCGACGCCCACCGTCACCCGGTGGGCCGGCCACACTGACCGTCAAGGACCTGGCTTTCAGTCATCATGAAAGTGGTCACTGGCTGTTCAAGCATTGGAGTCTCCAAGTCACCGCCGGGCAGATGATTCTGCTGACCGGCAGTTCCGGATCCGGCAAGAGCACGCTGATCCACCTCCTGCTCGGCCTGGCAAGGCCGTCCGAAGGCCAGATCCTGCTGGATGGCATTGACCAGCGGCATGTCCCGGTCAACCAGTGGCGACAAGCCTTCGCCGTCGTGCCCCAGGACGCCGTGTTGTTCGCCGGCACGGTGCTCGACAACCTCCAGATGGGCGCGCCCCATGCCCGCTTCGAGGACATCACCGTGGCTGCCCAACTGGCCGGCATCCATACATCCATTGAGCAACTCCCGCAGGGCTATCAGACCCGTCTGGGCGAGCGCGGGACAGGCCTGTCGGGCGGCCAGCGCCAGCGATTGGCCATTGCCCGTGCGCTGCTGCGCCGGCCGCGCGTGCTGATCCTGGACGAGTCGACCAGTGCGTTGGATGCGGCCGCAGCGGCTGAGGTGGCGGCCACCCTGAATGCGCTGAAGGGTCAAGTCACCATTCTGTTCGTGGCGCATCAGGTTCCCGTTGGACTGAAACCCGATCGGGTTGTGCGGTTGAATCCTGATGGCAGGGATTCAAGCAGTGCAGGAGATTGATTGATGAATACATCGGTGGATTTGATCCTCGCGCGCGTCAAAAATGGGTCCATGGTTATCCTGCGTTGGATGGCTAAGCACCCTTTCCTTGCGTTCGTGATCCTTCTGATCTCATGGCGCCTCCATGGTGAGCTACTGAAGGTCTACTGGGACTGGAGGATAAATCGAATGTGCGCAAACGAGCAAAATCTTCAGGTCTTTGTTCCCGAGCGGATTCCCCCTGATCCGGGGAGAATCGGACCGCAGGGGCCCTATGTGCCGCTAAAGGCGAATTTTCCGGCGGGTAGCAAGACAGAATATAAGGTAGGTGACATCTACTATATGACATGGATCCGTGAAACTATGCACGAAGGGTCGCCAAGAGTTACCAGGCATATAACCGAAGTGGTGCGTGCAAGTACGGGGGAGATTTTGGCGAGGGCAGTCGCATACGGGCGCAGTGGTGGTGATTTTGTCGTGATAGACCACCACACGTCGTTTGGATGCGGCCCCACGGATGGGGACCTTTACAATGCACTCTTTAGGAAGGGGGGGTAATTGTGGCTGAAGACAAATTCGATGAGAGACTGGCTCTATTGGCCTTGACTGCATACTCGGACCAGCTCGCGGCAGGAAAGATAGACAAGAGATCGCTAGATGATGCTGGTCTCTCTGAGGCTCAGGCGAGCTGGATGGTCGCCAATCAAGAATTGGCTTTGAAGACCTTTCGAGACACAGTCACAGGTTTCGACGTCACCGTATATCAGTACACGCAGGGTGAGGATGCCGGAAAGCTGACGGTGGCCATCCGCGGCACAGCGGGCTTGACTGACCTGGGCGAGGATTGGTACTTGGCGACGAAAGGTGCGGCATTTCACCAGATCGTTTCACTGTACAACTGGTGGCAGCGTGAATCTCTGGGGCAGCAGAACATTGCGCCTCAGTTTGCTATCGTACACGTCGCCAAGGGGGACCCTAAGCCTGTAGATGGAGTTTATCTATACTCAGACCTGTCCAGATCCGGGCCTGGAAACTCAGAATTTCGCTACTACGATAATTTTCTTGTCAAGGCTCCGGCCGTGCTCGCGACCGGCAATCTCCATGACTTATTGGCCAGACAACCGCTGGTGGACGTAACGGGCCACAGCCTCGGTGGGCACCTGACCCTCGCATTTGACACGCTATTTCATGGGCAGGTTCGTCAAGCCATGACCGTGAACGCCCCTGGTTTCAAGACCACGCCTGAAATCACGGCGTTCTTCAAGTCGCTTGGGGCTGGCGCGGCTCCAAATGACTCTGACATGAGTCATGTTACCAGTCTGGTTGCTGATGAGGCAGAGGTGGGGCGTCCTCCGTGGGTATTGATTGCTGGACTCCACAGTCGATTGGGGCAGAAGATTGATTTGAGCATTGAGGATCAAACTCGTCTGCCATGGGGTGAAGGCGATAGGGTTCGCAATCACAGCATGACGGCCATGAGCGACGCCTCTGCGATCTACGGGGATGTTCTCCAGAAGCTGAGCGACTCCATGGCTCCCGCCACATACAAGTCTCTGCTGCGGTCTTCCAGTTCCGAAGAAACTGATTCCTATGAGCGACTCGTCGACTCACTGGAGTATTTGCTGACCGGCAATACTCAACGTTTGCCAGTGGGCAAATCACGTCGTGGTGAGTTGCATGCTGCGATAGGACAGGCGGCCGGGTCCGGCGCATTGGCCGCACTGGACGGCCAAACATTGCTCACGATGAGCTTCGATGCCGACCGGGCGAAGAAGGACTTCGCGGCCTTTCTGTCCCTGCCGTGGGGCATGAGTTTTCAGCTGTGGACTCACAACGGCAACCAGAACGCACTCTATTCTGTGCATGCGGACCTGTACGCCGACTGGGCCCAGGACCTGCAGAAGCGCAATACGCAGGCGGATCCTTTGACACTGTCGTTCACTGACCGCTGGATGTCGGAGCGGGCGAATTGGCTGTACTGGCGAGGCGTGCTGAACCAGAAGGATCTCGGGGCCTTTGATCCCAAGGTGTACGCCGACTTCCATCGGTTTGATGACCGCTCCGAGGGTCGGGTCATCGTGGTGGGCCCACTGGCCAACAATGCCCCAGTCCGCTTCACGACCTTCGGCAGCAATCTGGCAGATGCTGCTTTGGGCGGTGAGTTGCAGGACGCCCTCTTCGGCGCCGGCGGCGCCGACACCCTGGACGGCGCCGCCGGCCAGGACTGGCTGGAAGGCGGTGGGGGTGCCGACCTGCTCAAGGGCGGCACCGGCAACGACATCCTGCTGGGCGGTGAGGGCTCGGACCAACTCCATGGCGGCGCGGGCGTCAATCTGCTGCGCGGCGGCACGGGCGCCGACGAGTACCACGTCATGAAGGGTGATGGTATCCAGGTGGTGACGGATACCGACAACAACGGCAGGCTGGTGCTGGAGGGGATGACCCTGCCGGTGGGTGTATGGCAGGCCGATGGCCTGTGGCGCAGCGCGGATCGCTCGGTCACGTTTGCCAAGGTCCCTGTCTCGGCGGATCGTTTCGACCTGATCGTCAGTTTCTCTGCGTCCAGCCCATTGGCGGGTTCAATGGTCGTGATCGAGCAGGGGCAGACTGGGCGCTTCGGCTTGCGACTGCAGGATGCAACCACGCCCGTATCGCCGACTTCGAAGTACCGAGGCGACCAGCGCGCGCCTATCGTCAACGACATCTACCAATGGAGCGAGTGTTGGTGGAACCTGGAGACCGGCAAGCTGGAGCATGGCCAGGATCACCAGGGGTTTCATGATGTGATCGAGGGCACGGCCGAGCCTGAGGATATGAATGGTGTCGACGGCCATGACGCGCTGGACGGCGGATCAGGGGCTGACTCGTTGACCGGTGGTCTGGGCAATGACTGGCTCTCTGGCGGCAGGGGATCCGACACCTTGCGGGGTGGTGCCGGCAACGATGTGCTGATGTCGGCGCACAGCACAGCCATCGCCAGGCAGGTGAAGACCTCAGACCGCTTCGTGCCGCCCCATGGCGAGCAGGTCTGGATTGCGGGCGACACCTGGGGCGTGACCAAGACGCCCTTTGGGCTGGCGGCTGAAGCCAACGCAGCGCCTTTTGGCATGATCACTTCGTCCAAGCTGGGCATCCAGACAGCGGGCGTGTCGGTTGCGTACTACTGGCTGGACACAGCCTATGTGGCCGATACCTTCTCCAACCTGCTGGATGGGGGCGACGGCGATGACGACATGTACGGCGGCGAGGGGGCCGACATCCTGCTGGGTGGCGGCGGCAACGAGTTCGTCATGATGGGTCGTGGCGGCGACGACACCTTGGACGGGGGCGTCGGCGACGATCGGCTCTGGGGCGACGGCATCGACGATGCGGAGTCCGGCAGCCTGGCTGGTGCGCCTGCGGCGCAGCATGGCCGGGACCTGTTGATGGGCGGCGACGGCAACGATGGCCTGACGGGCGGCGGACAGGGTGACATCCTGTACGGTGGCGCCGGCAACGACGGCCTCAGCGGGGACGATTGGGCGGGCCAATTGGCAGCCAGCTACCACGGCGCTGACCGCCTGGATGGAGGTACCGGGCTGGACACGCTGGTGGGCGGTGGCGCGGGCGACATGCTGGACGGCGGCGACAACGATGACCGGCTCTACGGCGACGATGGCGCCATCAGAAACCCGGTGCTGGCCTTTGATGCGCGGTACCACGGCGACGATCAGCTCAGAGGCGGCCTGGGAAATGACCGACTGTGGGGCGAGGGTGGCAATGATCAGCTGTGGGGAGGCGCCGACAACGACTGGCTCTGGGGCGATACCGCCGTTGAAGTCCTGGCCGCGGACGGCCACGGAAGCGATTGGCTGGAAGGCGGAGACGGCGACGATGTGCTGTTCGGCGGTGGCGGTGCCGACACTCTCTGGGGCGGGACGGGAGCCGACTGGCTTGCCGGTGAGGACGAGACGGTCTCCAACGCCGTATCGACCCTGTTCGGTTTCGACGAACTGCACGGTGGGGAGGGCGACGACACGCTGGTCGGTGGCCGGGGCAACGACTTGATCCATGGCGGCGAGGGGCTCGACCGCCTGTTCGGCTCGTCAGGCAGCGATATCTTCGTCATCACCGAAGAGTCAGCCGCCACCATCGCTCGGCAAGGTCAGGCGCACTCCCAGCGGATCACACTGGCCAATGGCGACGCTGTGCTGCCAGTCGTGTCCGGGTCCGGCACCGAAGCGGTCGCCATCGATTGGGAGTACGTGGTCGATACGGGCGGCGATGATCTGATCCGCTGCCCGGGCGCGGTCACGGTGCAGGACGATTTGCTCGATACCAGCCTGACTCTGGGCATCGGCTCTGCCGGCCAGAAGCTGGAGATCTACTACGCCTACCGCAAGCCCGGCCTGCAGTTGGAGATGGGCGGAGAAACCGTCCTCGTGCGCGATTGGGTGCAGGACAAGGTCAGCACGGCTTTTGCCTTCTCCACCAGCGACAGCATCGGACAGGCCCTGTATGGCGCGGGTGGTAACGATACGCTGTACGGGTCCAGCAGGGATGCCAACGGCGTGCCCATCAACGACACATTGGATGGAGGGTGGGGCGACGACTACCTCAGCGGGTCCAATGGCGACGACCTGCTGATCGGTGACCGTGGCAACGACATCTTGAATGGCTATGCCGACAACGACCTGTTGCTGGGCGGAGAGGGTCATGACACTCTCGACGGTGGTGGAGGCAACGACACCCTGGACGGGGGCGAAGGCGACGACTCACTGCGGCTGTCTGCGGGGCGCAGTGTGGTCACAGGCGGTACGGGCAACGACCGGATCGATGTGAGTGGTTATGACCACACAGAGGGAATCGTGGCGACGCTGCGCTTCGCCCGCGGGGACGGCCAGGACGAGTTGGTCGGCTCCAGGGTGACTGCGCCTGACGTGACCCTGGAACTGGGGTCAGGCATCTCCGCGTCCGATTTGAGCTTCGAGCGGGTGTACCAGAGTGGTGGCTATTGGTCCCCTGAGGGGTTGCTGATTCGCATCGCCGGCACCGAGGACAGCCTGCTCGTGCGTGACTTTGCTGTTCGGGACGATCCGCGATCGTCGGCCAACCCGCTCAGACGGATCCACTTTGACGACGGTACGCAGTGGTCCATAGAAGACCTTGTGCGGCGCATCAACCAGGGCAGCGACGGGCAGGACCGACTTTGGGGCCTGGCTGGCGCCGACATGCTGACCGGAGGGCTGGGTAACGATGAGCTCGTGAGCGACGACAGCCTTGATACGCTTGATGGAGGCAGCGGCGCTGACACACTCAGCGGTGGCCATCTCCTCACGGGAGGCGACGGGGACGACAGCATCTGGGGCGGGGATGCGGATGCCATTCTGCAAGGCGGCGAGGGACAAGATACGTTGCTGGGCTATGAGGGCGGTCGTCAACTCCTTGACGGCGGCAGCGGCAATGACTTGTTGGATTGCACTGGTGCCGGTGCGACGCTCGCCGGCGGCAGTGGAGACGATAGGCTGCTGGCCTGGGACCTGGAGGCCAGAGGGCAGGTGTTGAGGCCGGGTGCGGGCAATGACCATATGGAAGCCGCCGCTGGTGCAACGGTGTTCTACGAGCGGGGCGATGGATACGACGTGTTCATAGGGCTCGTGGACAGATGGAACCTCGGCCTGCCGTCCTCGAGCGCCGTGCTCGGGGCTGGACTCGCACGCACCGACATGCGGCTGTCGCTGTCAACCAAGCTGGGCCTGGTGGTTGACTTTGGCTCGGGTGATCGGCTGGAGGTCAGGGACTTCTTCTCAAACTGGACCGCACCCGATGGCCAGGAGTTCAAGGTCTCCACCATCGAAACCCTGGACTTTGCCGACGGCAGCCGTTTGGCGTTGCGCGAACTGGTGCATTGGTCGGGTGGCGCCAACGACAGCCTGACGGGCGGCGCGGCCGACGACATATACGTCAGCGGAGACGGGAATGACACGCTGCGTGGCGGCGCCGGCCATGACGCGCTGCTTGGGGAGCAAGGCAGCGACCGACTCTTCGGTGACGACGGGAACGATACGCTGATTGGCGGGATGGGCAGGGACACACTCACTGGAGGGTATGGCGACGACACCTATCACATCGATTGGGAGGACGCCGCTCCGGAGGAAAGCGCTGGTCAGGGTATTGACACAGTGGTCTTCAGTGGCACCACGTATGTGCTGCCAACAGCCGTCGAGCACCTGATTGGCTCCGGTTCACCGTGGGACGGGCAGCGCAGCTTCTCCGGCAATGCCAGCGACAACCGCATGGATGCCTCAGCGGAAAACAAGGTCTGCAACCTCCTGGGCCTGGCCGGGCGGGACAGCCTGATAGGAGGCTCCCACGACGACCTCCTGGACGGCGGCACCGGTGATGACGAGCTGCGGGGCGGCGACGGCAATGACACCTACACCTTCGCCGCAGGTGGCGGCGTAGATCGCATTGACAACCAGGACCCCCGGGCGGCCACCACAACGGATGTCCTGCTGTTGCAAAACCTCCGGCGGCAGGACATCGACCTGCTCAGGCAGGGCGACGACCTGGTGGTTCGAATCAAGGGCCGATCCGACGAGGTCCGAATGCTCAACTATCTGGTCGGCGATGGCGATGGCGATGGCGGTTGGGCGGTGGATGTGTTGCGCTGCACCGACGGCGACATGACCGTGCAGCAGGTCAGGCAGACACTGCTGGACAGGGTCGGAAGTGGCGACGACACGGTCACGGGCTATGCCAGCGCTGACAGCGTCGTGGGGTACGCAGGAAGAGACCAGTTGGACGGGCGCGGAGGTGCTGACACCCTGGACGGTGGCCTGGGCGCAGACACCATGATCGGCGGAGACGGCGATGACACCTTCGTGATCGACGACGTCGATGATCAAGTCATCGAACTGCAGGGACTTCAGGGCGGCTGGGATCGCGTACAAACGGCGCTCCTGGACGCTGTGCTGCCGACCGGGGTGGAGCGGCTTGAACTGACGGGCGGCCTGTCATCGAGGGGCGTCGGCAACAGTGAGTCGAACGAACTGCTGGGCAATGCCGGTGCCAATCGCCTGGAGGGTGGGGCCGGGAGCGATACCCTGGAGGGTGGCTTGGGCGCGGACACGCTGGTAGGTGGATCAGGTGACGATGTCTACGTCGCTGAGGCTGGGGACGAGATTGTCGAGCTGGCGGGTGATGGCCTTGATCGCGTCGAGACCTGGCTTGGCCTGAACCGTACGCTGTGGGCCAACGTCGACAACCTGCGGTTGCTTGGTGACGCCGATGTGGACGGTGCAGGCAACGGTCGCAGCAACCTGCTGGAGGGCAACGCAGGGGCGAATCGACTGCTGGGTCTTTCGGGCAACGATACCCTGCGCGGATTGGCGGGCGACGACACGCTCACGGGGGGGGATGGCGACGACTGGTACGTGATCGATGCGGGCGGAGGTGCTGATCTCATCATGGAATCCCCCGATCAGGGCGGCGTCGATACCTTGCAGTTCATCCATTCCCACCACGAGAACATCGTGGTCTCCAAGGCGGGCCAGCACCTGTCGATACTGGCCACCAGCGTGGAAGGCCCGCCGGTTCAGGTCCTGCTCAAGGATTGGTATGCCAACAGCCAGCGCCCTATCGAGTGGGTTCAATGGGCTGATGGCAGCTCAAGTAGCGCTGCAGAAATCGACCAGATGGCCAATGCGGGCAGGGTCGTCGACGGTGCGGAGCTGGCTTGGGCCGATCAATGGGTGACTTCAGCGTCTCAACAGACACCTTCGTGGATTCATTCCATGTCCGATGAGGATGACGATCTGCAATGTCGTCCTCGAATGGTTCGCATGGAAGATCTCGAATGGTGGCGGCGCCGCGATGGCGTGGCGATGGCCTGAGATGTTGATGTCTGATCGCGTATGAGTGCGCCCGACGCAGGCGATGCGGACGACCTTGGCCGGCAGTCTGTCGGCATCGGCAGGACGATCATGGTTCTAGGCGTCCTGCTTGTGGTGTGGGCGACCACGGTTGAGACAGATGTCGTCGCCGTCGCCATGGGGCAGATCAGGCCGACAGCTCCGGTCCGCCCCATTCAACCTGCGGAGCCCGGCACGGTGTTCGATGTCCTGGTTCAAGAAGGTGATCAGGTCAAGGAAGGGCAAACCGTGCTCACGATGGACGGCCGACATTCGAATGCGGATGTGCTGGCTGCGCAGAAGGCATTGGCGATCAACCTGGCCATGGCCGCCGAACTGACTCGGGTCACCATGCAGACCCACGAGTCGCTTGTCGTCCCCAGCATCGCCGCTGAAGTGCCTTCGGCGATCTGGCTTGAGGGACAGCGCCATGCGGCTGCGGAGATGAAGGCTCGACAGGACGCCCAGATGGACCTTCGACGCGAGGCCTCGGCGCGCTGGCTGCAAGCCGATGCTGAGTGGACGGCTGCGCTCCGTGACGAGCAGCGTCTCGCAAACCAGCTGCTGGCTGGTCAACAGCAGTTGACCGCGTATGTCCAACTGAACGCTGAAGGATTTCTCAGCCCGTTGACGCTGGCGGAGCGTCAGCGCGATCAGTCCGCGCGCAGTGACGAGCTGGCCTCGCAACGGGCGCGCGTCGCTGCCCTGCACGCCTCACGGGAGGCTGCTCAAGCGCGTCTTGAGGCTTTGCGCAGTGAGTTTCAGGCCCGGGCTTCGACTGAGTTGCAAGGCCTGAGGGCGCAACAGCCACTTCTTATCCAGACCTTGACCCACGCCCAGACGCGCCATCGTCGCTCGCAGTTGGTTTCGCCAGTCAACGGCGTGGTCAAGGACCTGGCGGTCGGCGGATCTGGCCAGATTCTGGCTGCAGGTTCGACAGTGATGAATGTCGTGCCTGATGCTGTTCTGCTCAAAGCTGAGGTCTGGTTGGGGCATCAGGACATAGGCCAGGTTGCGGTAGGCCAGGCCGCTCGGGTGAAGCTGGTGGCCTTCCCTTTCCAACGGCATGGCTGGATCGACGGACGGATCACCCGCCTTGCGCCAGATGTGTCCTTGATGCAAGATGATGTCGCCAAGCACGGCTACCGTGCCGAAATACAGTTGTCTCCACCGCCCTCCTTGGGCGAGCCGATATCCGTTCGCTCAGGCATGGCGGTGCAAGCTGAGATTGTCCTGGCGCGACGCACGCTGCTGTCGTATGCGCTCTCGCCCATCATGGCTGTTGGTCATGAGGCGGCGCAGGAGCGTTGAACTTGTCGGGCGTTGGTGCCAGCCGAAGCATGTCCGCCGGACGTGCGCCCAACAGCCTGGACGGGTGACGCTGCGCCGCCCATGCTCCTGCGGCGCAGGCCGGAACAGAGGGCCACGTCGGGCGCATGCCAAGATGATTGATGCGTCAGGTACCCAGCTCACTCCGTGAACTCCTCCGCACTCCCCGTCCCCTCACCGCATCACCCCAGTGCACCATCACCGGCGCGCCGGTAACATCATGTTTCATCCACAAAGAGGTTGGCATGTCCTGGGAGCCGTTGTCCGGCCCCGGTGCCGGCGACGCAGAGGGACTGCCCGGAGGGCCCGGACGCTATGCGCGGGCGCTGCGGCGTGCGGGTTGGGATCCGGGTCCGGGCTTGTCGGAGCGGGAGGCACTGCTGGATGCGCTGCTGAAAGAGGCCGCGCAGGCCTTTGATCGCCTGCAGGAACGCCACGCCCAGGATGCCCACCACATTGAGGGCCTGCTGACCGGCGACGAGGACAGCCCGGTGCCGGGCCAGTTGGCCGACATGGCCGGGGCCACGCGGCGCATTGCGCAACTGCTGCGTGCGCAGGCGCGCGAGACGGCCCAGTTGCTGGTGGCGCTGCGGCGCGGCGCTGGCGCGGCCGATGAGCTGGCGGCACTGACCGATGTGTTGATGGACGATGTCAGCACGCGGCCGATGGCGGGTCCGGAATGAGCGGGCCGCAGACCGTCTGGCTGGTCACGGCGCTGCAGCTGCTGCTGTTTGCGCTGGTGTGGGGCGCGGCGGCGCGTGGCGCGTCGCGGCGGCAGGTGGCGCTGCGCGATCTGGCGGGTTTTGATGCGCTGCTGTCGCTGGCGTTGCTGCTGATGGCGCTGCGCGGCCAGCTGCCCTACTGGCCCACGCATGCGTTGTCCAACATCCTGGTGCTGGCGGCCATGCTGCTGCTGTGGCGCGGCATCTGGCGGGTGTTCCGGCTGCCGCCGGTGGCCTCGCCGGTGCCGCTGGTGCTGGTGGCGATGGGCGCCATCGCGGCGCTGGGCATGGACAGCGACACTGCCGCCTGGCGCGGCGCGGTGATGTTTCTGGTGCTGAGCTGGCTGGTGGGGCGGCTGTCGCTGGCGGGGCTGCGGCCGGTGTCCAGCGGCCTGGGGCGCTCGGCGGGCCGGGCCATGACCCTGTTGGCCATTGGCCTGTCTGCGCTGATGCTGGGCCGCGCGCTGGGCGGACTGTGGCTGGACTGGCCGATCGAGGCGCACCTGTCCGACGCCTCCACCCTGGCGCTGGGCCTGCTCAGCGTGGCGGTGCTCACGCTGCTCAATGCGCTGCTGGCCGCGCTGCTGCTGCGCGGCACGCTGGGCCAGTTGCGCAGCCAGGCGCAGATCGACGCGCTCACCGGCCTGGTGAACGACCAGGGCCTGGCGCGCGCGCTGGCCCAGGTCTGGAGCCGCTGGTCGCGTGAGCACAGGCGCTTCGCGGTGCTCACCCTGATGATCGATCCGTTGCCGGACCTGCGCGCGCACAGCGGTCCGGCGCTGGCCGATGACGTGCTGCGCCGCGCCGCGGCGGTGGTCTCGCACGAGCTGCGCCAGACCGACGTGCTGGCGCGCGGTGCCGACGGCACG
>JAFLDI010000500.1 GCA_017302485.1 Burkholderiales bacterium
TTCTTGGCGCCGCCACGTGCCAGTCGGATCACGACCATGTCAGTTCTTCCTTACAGTCTGTCGTCAGCGACCGCCGCACCAGGAGACACCGCAGGAGCAGGCTAGAGTCGATCGGTGGGACGCGCTCGCCATGGGGTCAGGCGGCACAACCCAGGTTCGGGCTCCACGACACCGTAGATACGCCATGCGCTTGGCACAGCCGTTGCCGGGAACCGCGCATTATAGACTTGAAGTCTCGACCCATGACCAGCCCTGCGGCGACGATGCGCTACCGATCCAAGACCCTGGCCACCTGGATCGCCGTCGCAGGCGGCGCCTTCGGCCTGCACCGCTTCTACCTGCACGGCCTGCGCGACCGCCTCGGCTGGCTGCATCCACTGCCCACCCTGATCGGCCTGGCCGGAGCGGTGCGCATGCGCAACCTGGGCCAGGACGACGCGCTGGGCTGGCTGCTGGTGCCGTTGCTGGGCCTGAGGCTGTCCGTAGCCATGCTGACGGCCATCGTCTACGGCCTGACGCCCGACGAAAAGTGGGACGCCCGCCGCAACCCCGGGCAGCCTGGCCGCACCACCCGCTGGGGGCCGGTGCTGGGCGTGATCCTGGCGCTGCTGGTGGGCGGCATCGTGCTGATGGGCACCATCGCCTTCAGCGTGCAGCGCTTCTTCGAATGGCAGCTCGGCCGCCTGCCGGTCTGATCAGAACAGCAGCAGGCTGACGCCGTAGAACACGGCGGCGATGAAGGCGGTGGCCGGGATGGTGACGACCCAGGCCAGCACGATGTTGCCCGCCAGGCCCCAGCGCACGGCGGAGGCGCTGCGCACCGAGCCGACGCCGAAGATGGCGCCGGTGATGGTGTGGGTGGTCGACACCGGCACGCCCAGCCCGGTGGCAATGAACAGCGTCATCGCGCCGCCGGTCTCGGCACAGAAGCCGCCCACCGGCTTGAGCTTGGTCAGGCGCTGGCCCATGGTCTTGACGATGCGCCAGCCACCGAACATCGTGCCCAGGCCGATGGCGATGTAGCAGCTCCAGATCACCCAGCCCGGCGGCATCTTGTCGCTGGCCGCCACGTGGCCCGAGGCGATCAGCAGCAGCCAGATGATGCCGATGGTCTTCTGCGCGTCGTTGCCGCCGTGGCCCAGCGAATAAAGCCCCGCCGACACCAGCTGCAGCCTTCGGAAGGCCTTGTCCACGCGCAGCGGCGAGGTGCGCCTGCACACCCAGGCCACCGCCACCATCAGCAGTGAGCCGAGCAGGAAGCCCATGGCCGGCGAGACGAAGATGAAGACCACCGTCTTCAGCAACCCCGAGGCCAGCAGCGGCGCCGTGCCCGCCTTGGCCACGGTGGCGCCGACGATGCCGCCGATCAGCGCATGCGAGCTGCTCGACGGGATGCCGTACCACCAGGTGATGACGTTCCAGGCAATTGCGCCGATCAACGCTCCGAACACCACGTGCTGGTCGACGATGCCCGGCTCGACGATGCCCTTGCCCACCGTGGCCGCCACCTTGAGCTGGAAGACGAAGATCGCCACCACGTTGAAGAAGGCGGCAAAGGCCACCGCATGCTGCGGCTTGAGCACGCCGGTGGACACCACGGTGGCGATGGAGTTCGCCGCGTCGTGGAAGCCGTTCATGAAGTCGAAGAGCAAGGCCAGGACGACCAGCATCACGACGACCCAGAATGCGGTCGGGACGGTTTCCATCACGGGGATCGGTCTCGGTGAAGGGCAGGCGGCTCAGGAGTTCTCGAGCACCACGCCCTCGATCAGGTTGGCCACGTCCTCGCAGCGGTCGGAGATCGACTCCAGGTGCTCGTAGATGGCCTTGAGCTTGATGAGCTCGCGCGTGTCCTGCTCCTCGCGGAACAGGCGCGACATGGCCGAGCGCATCACGCGGTCGGCGTCGCTCTCGAGGCGGTCGATCTCCTCGCAGGTCTTGATGGCGGCGTCGGCCACCTGCGCATTCGACAGCTTGGGCAGCAGGGTCACGGCGTGCTGCACGCGCTCGCAGCAGCGCACCGAGATCTCGGTCAGGCGCAGCACGTCCTCGCCGATGCGCTGCACGTCGTAGAGCGACATCACCTCGGAGCTGTCCTGCAGCAGGTCGAGGATGTCGTCCATGGCGTTGATCAGCTCGTGGATCTGCTCGCGGTCGATCGGCGTGATGAAGGTGCGGTGCAGCAGCCGGCTGACCTCGGCCGTGATCTTGTCGGCGGCACGCTCGGCGGCGTCCACTTCGGCGGCGTATTTCTCGCGCAGGGTGCGGTCGCCGTAGTTCTGCACCATCAGCAGGAAGGCGCGCGCACCCAGCGTGATGTGGTTGCCGTGCTCGTTGAACAACTCGAAGAAGTTGCCTTCCTTGGGCAACAGCCTGCCGAAGACCATGGTCTCACCTTGAGGATCGGGAGGAGGGTGCCCCGGGGCGGGGCGCCACCAGCGGGCGCCATGTCGGCCGGCACCCGATGTCATCGACGCGTCACCGAACCGTCATCCGGCCGTCATCGCATCGTGGCAAGCCGTGGATTGTAGGCGCCGGCCTGGATCAGGCGCCCTCG
>JAFLDI010000501.1 GCA_017302485.1 Burkholderiales bacterium
AGGCGGAGCAGTTTCATGGTCGTTGCCGGCGGTGGGGGGGATGGCGCGATGGTACGTGGCGCCGCGATTTGAGCCAGATCGCATACCGTGAGCGGTAGGTCGGGCCGCGGGCCGGCAGCTTGATCTGGCGCAACACACGGGGGTGAATGCTCGCTGACATTCAATCGCACCACCCTGACTGCAATGCCGCGAGAGCCGCATGGACCAGCCTACCCTCAGCCCACCCAGCCCCATGACCGACCGTGCACCGCTGACCCGGCTGCGCGCCTCGAGCCGCGTGGCTGCCGCGCCTGCGCCCCTGGGCCCGGGCATGTCGAGGCTGCCGGATCCCCGTCAGTGGGGCCAGCTGTTTGGCGGTGCCGCCCTCGGTCATGCCGAGACCGCAGCCCTCAATGAGTCCACCCGGGCCCGGCGTGTGCCCGCCGGGCTGCTGGTCTTTGCCCAGAGCGAGCGCGCGCGCGGCCTGTTGCTGGTCGTCGATGGTGATGTCGCCCTGGGCTTGCGCGGCAGTGACATGGCCTTTCGTACCGAGCGCCATCTGCACGGCCCGGCTTGGCTGGACCTGAGCGCTGGCTGGCTGGGCGAGGTCCATGCCATCGACGCCCGGGCCATGACCAGCGCGACGATTGCCGAGATCTCCCGCGAGGCGATGGGCGCCGTGCTTGAGCGCTTCCCGGCGCTGGCCCGTCGACTGGTCACCACGCTGGCGCGTGAGGTGCGCGCCCTGGCCGTGAACACCCATGACCTGATGCACAAGGACGCCCCGGCGCGCCTGGCGGCCTGGCTGCACGAGCGCTGCCAGCCCGATCCGGTGCACCCCGAGCGGGCACTGATCCAGTTGCCGATGCGCAAGCGCGACATCGCCTCGCAACTGGCGATCACCCCAGAGACCCTGTCACGCCTGATGCGCAGCTTCACCAGCCAGGGTGTGCTGCAGGTGGCGGGCTACACCGTCCATGTGACGGATCCGGCCGCGCTGGCGACCATCGCCCGTTCGCACTGAGCGCCGGGCCCGCCGGGCTCAGGTCAGCATCAGCTTGATGGCCACCGCGCCCAGCACCACCGCGATCGCATAGCGGATGACCGCCAGCGGGGCGCGGGTGCTGATCACCGAGCCGATCAGCACGCCCGGCACCGAGCCGATCAGCAGGTTCAGCAGCAGCGTCCAGTTCACATTGCCCAGCGCCAGGTGGCCCAGGCCCGCGATCAGCGCCAGCGGGATCGCGTGCGCCAGGTCGGTGCCCACCAGCTTGGCGGCGTTCAGGCGCAGCGGGTACAGGTAGACCAGCATCACCGTGCCCAGCGCACCGGCGCCGATCGAGGTCAGCGTGACCATCACGCCCAGCACCACGCCGCCCAGCACGGTCAGCACCGGTTGCAGGTGCTTGAACTGGTCGGCGTTGCCGACCCGCAGCTTGCGACCCAGGCCATGCAGCCAGTCCTTGGTCAGCATGCCCACGGCGGTGATGATCAGCATGGTGGCCACCATGTTGATGATGAAGCCGTCCTTGACGCGCGAGGCCTCGGAGAAGTGCATCCAGGCCAGCGTCAGCGCGGCCGCTGGCAGGCTGCCCAACGCCAGGCGGCGCACCACCTGCCAATCGACGGTGCCGTGGCCGTGGTGCACACCCACGCCGAACATCTTGGTGATCGACGCATAGAGCAGGTCGGTGCCGACCGCGGTGGTGGGCGCGACGCCGAACAGCATCACCAGGATCGGTGTCATCAGCGAGCCGCCACCCACGCCGGTGACGCCCACCATCGTGCCGACCAACAGGCCGGCCAGTGCGGGCATGGATTCCAACTGCATGGGGGCTCCGATATGAGAAAAACGATGAACGGCGTCGATTCTTCCAGCCGTCGGCCAGCGATGGACCCCCTAAAACAATTTCTGACTAAACTTATTCGCGGAACAAATAAGCAGTTCAGTCGGCGGCGCGCGGCCAGGCCGCCAGCAGCTGTGCCACCACCGCCACCGCGATCACGCCCGGCTCCTTGCCGGTGATGCCGGGCCAGCCGATCGGGCAATGCATGGCGGCGATGCGCTCGGCCGGGATGCCGCGCTCGGCCAGGCGGTGCTCGAAGCGGGCGCGCTTGGTGGCCGAGCCGATCAGGCCGAACCAGCCGACATCGTCGCGCCGCAGGATGGCCTGGGTCAGCGCCAGGTCCAGGTCGTGGCTGTGGGTGAGCACCAGGTAGGCGCTGCCGGGTGGCGCCAGCGCCACCTCGGCCTCGACCGGCTCGACGCAGACCCGCTCGATGTGCGGCGGCAGCGGGCTCGGCGGGAATTCCGCCTCGCGCTCGTCGATCCACTGCACCCGGCAGGGGATCTGCGTCAGCAGCGTGATGATGGCGCGACCGACATGGCCGGCACCAAAGAGTTGCAGGTGAAAACGCGGCACCTCGCTCGGCCAACCGGCCAGTGCGGCAGCGTCCAGCGGCCGGAAGTGCAGCGTCAGCGCGCCACCGCAGCATTGGCCCAGCGACGGGCCCAGCGCCACTGGCCAGTCCCAGGCCGAGGGGGCGCCGGCGGCCAGCCGCTCGCGCGCCTGGGCAATGGCCTGCC
>JAFLDI010000502.1 GCA_017302485.1 Burkholderiales bacterium
GCGGTGGCCAGCGGCGGCCGCACCGACGACGTCACGCCGCAGCTCAGCGGTGGCCTGGGCGCCGCGCTGGGCAGCGGCCAGACGCTGAAGATCTACGATGGTGACACAGCCCTGGCCGCCGAGCCCACCGTCTCGGGCCGCAGCTGGACGCTGGAGCTGGCCAATCCCCTGAGTGAAGGCGAGCACCGCTTCAGTGCCCAGGTGGTGGCCGCCGACGGCCAGACCGGTACGCGCAGCGCGGTGTTCACGATCACCGTGGCTCCGCTGGTCTGGCAGGGCATCAGCCCCTCCGAACTGGTGCGCGCCACACCCACCACGCTGCGCCTGAGTGGCAGCGGCTGGCCGGCCAGCGGCTGGCAGCTGGACGTGAGCGACGACCCCGATGCCGCCTGCGAGTCCCCCACCGACGTCACCGACACGAGCATGGCCGTGCGCTGCAGCTTCCACCTGCCCGGCACGCGCCAACTGGCCTTGACGCTCAATGGCCAGCCTGTGGCCCAGCCCACGGTCACGGTGGCCAGCAATGTCCGTGGCGTGACCTGGTCGAGCCCCAGCACCGGTGGCTTCGGCACGGCCACGGTGAACGCGGGTGAGACGGTGCAGTTCAAGGTCAGCGGCACCCAGCTGCAGGCCGACGCGGTGCTGGCCGTGACAGTGGGCGGCTGCACCGCCACACCCACCGAGACCGGCACGCCCAGTCCGACCGAGCGCACCTTCAGCTGCATGATCGGCCTGGGCACACCCGCCGGCCACCAGGCCGGCGTGCTGCATGCCACCGACGCCAGCGGTCCGCAGCTGGCGGCCTGGCAGCTGCCGGTGGCCGTCCCGCAGGTGACGGCGCCATCGCCGCTGCTGCCGCACAGCGGCGTCACTGCCAGCCAGTGCTACTCGACCAGTGGCGGCATCACGCTGGGCGCCTGCTCGGCGGCCGATGCGATCGCGCTGAACGGCCAGCAGGACGGCCACCGCGTCGGCGTGCAGGCCATGAGCTTCAGCCGCGTGGGCAGCTACGCCCTGAACGAATGCGTCAAGGACAACCGCACCGGCCTGGTGTGGGAGGGCAAGACCCCCACCGGCATGCGTTCGGCGGCCAGCCAGATCAACTTTGCCGGCCTCACCGATCCGGCACTGGACGCCTATGACGCCAGCTTTTATGTGAGCGAGGTCAACCGTCTGCGCCTGTGCGGCTACAGCGACTGGCGCCTGCCGACGCTGCTCGAGATGCAGTCCATCGCCGACTACGGCATCACCAGTGGCGCGATGCTGTCGCCCACCTGGTTCCCCAACAGCGGCACCCAGGGCTTCCACTGGACCGCGACGATCGAGTCCAGCGGGGCTGGCCGCTGGGTGATGGACATGGGCGAGGGCCGAACGGTCTACGAGCCGACGCTGAACCGCGACGGGCTGGGCTACCTGCACCAGGTCCGGCTGGTGCGTGGTGGCTCATGAGGAAACGCCGGGCCGCCCCAAGTTTCCTCATCCCCCTCGGGGGGGCTGACGCGCAGCGGCAGGTCTGGGGGCGCTCATGACCGCCCTCAGGGCCGCGCTGCGTCCACCCCGCCCTCCTGCTTCGAAACGGAGATCCTGATGACGAGCACCAAGACACTGACGATGCTGGCCCTGGCCGCCCTGGCCTGGAACACCCACGCTGCTTGTCCCAGCTGGCCCAGCGCCCAGCGATTCGAACTGCACGATGAGCAGGTCATCGACCTGCGCAGCGGCCTGGTCTGGCAGCGCTGCAGCGCCGGCCAGACCTGGGACGGCCTGACCTGCAGCGGCACCGCCGCCACCTACAGCCATGCCGATGCCCTGGGGCTGGCGCGCCAGGCCAACCCCAGCAACAACCCCGCCGGCTGGCGCCTGCCCAATGTGAAGGAACTGGCCAGCCTGCTCGACCTGGGGTGCGATCAACCGACGCTCGACGCCAGCGCGTTCCCGGCGACACCGGCGGCCGAGACCTGGTCGTCGTCGCCCTTCGTGCGCCGCGCCAACGTCGCCTGGACGGTGGACTTTTCCAGCGGTTATGTGTCGAACCTGACCGGCATCGGCAACCCGTTGCATGTGCGCCTGGTGCGCTCAGCGCGCTGACCGCTGTCAGACCAGCCCGGCCAGCCGAAGCGTCAGCCCGGCCAGCCCGGCGCCCAGCACCACCGGGATCACGCCGCGCTTGTAGCGAAACAGCGCCAGCGCCGCCCCCAGGCCGATCAGCGCGGCGGGCCACGCGAAGGGGCCGGCCGCACCCTGCGGCCACAGCACATGCCAGGCGAAGAACGCCGCCAGGTTGACGATCACGCCCACCACCGCCGCGGTGATGCCGGTCAGTGGCGCGGTAAAGCCCAGCTTGCCATGGGTGCTCTCGACAAAGGGGCCGCCCAGCAGGATGAAGACGAAGGACGGCAGGAAGGTGAAGAAGGTCACCACGCAGGCCGCGGTGGCGCCCGCCAGAAACAGCGCCTCGGGCCCGAACAGCGCCTGCGTCCAGCCGCCGACAAAGCCGACGAAGGCCACCACCATGATCAGCGGCCCGGGCGTGGTCTCGCCGAGCGCCAGGCCGTCGATCATCTGCGCGGGCGTCAGCCACTGGTAGTGCTCCACCGCGCCCTGGTAGACATAG
>JAFLDI010000503.1 GCA_017302485.1 Burkholderiales bacterium
TGCGCAATGCCCTTGTGGCAGTCGATGCAGGTGCTGCCGGCATTGAACGCCGCCTGGTGCGTGGTGGCGCTGCGCCGGTTCTGCTCGGCGTAGTCCATGGACGTGAAGTTGTGGCAGTTGCGGCACTCCAGCGAGTCGTTGGCCTTCATGCGCTTCCACTCGCGCTCGGCCAGGATGTGGCGCTTGGCCTCGAACTTCTCGCGCGTGTCGATCGTGCCCACGGCCTTGCCGTAGAGCTCGCGCGTGGCCTGGATCTTGCGGATCATCTTCGGCACCCATTCCTTGGGCACGTGGCAGTCGCTGCACACCGCGCGCACGCCGGTGCGGTTCTGGTAGTGGATGGTGTTGCGGTATTCGGCGTAGACGTTGGTCTCCATCTCGTGGCACGAGATGCAGAACTTCTCGGTGTTGGTCCACTCCATCGCGGTGTTGAAGCCGCCCCAGAAGATGATGCCCAGCACGAAGGCGATGCCCAGGCCGCCGGTGGCCAGCGCCCATACCTTGCCGAAGAGGCCGCTTTTCTTGCTGCTGTCTTGTTCGTTCATGTCGTGTGTCTCCGTCGTGTCTCGGCATCCGGACTCAAGCGGACGCCGTGGATCCGGCTTCGCCGGTCCACCGGCGTCGCCCCCTTGAGGGGGAGAGGGCATAGCCCGAGGGGGCACGGCCGAAGGCGCTTCGGGGGTGGGTCATTGCAGGCCGCGCGCGCGCTGGAAGGTGTTCTCGACCAGTGGCTTGGCGTCCGTCTGCGGCACATGGCACTGGGTGCAGAAATAGCGCCGCGGGCTGATGTTGTCGAGCTCGGTGTTGTCGCGCGTGCGGAAGTGCGTCAGGCTGACCTTGATGGCCCCTGAACCGGCCGACTTCGACCAGCCGTGGCAGTCCATGCACTTGTTGAAGTTCTTCGTCACCTGGTAGCCGCTGGTGGTGTGTGGGATCAGCGGCGGCTGCTGCACGAAGTCGCGCGGCACCGGGGCGTGGTCGCGCTCCTGGTGCGACGCGGTGGGCGGCAGGTCCTGCGTCACCGGGACGCCACCGCGCAGGCCCTGCAGCTTGATGGGCTCGGGACCGGCGGACTGGGCGACATGGGCGCCGAGGGCAAGCACACCGGCGGCCAGCGCCAGCTTGAGGATGGTTTGGACTCGCATGGGTCAGTCCCTTCTGGAATCGAAGCGATGGGTCAGGGTGAAGACGTCGGGGCCGCAGACGTCGATGCAGCGGCCGCAGTTGGTGCACGCGGAATCGGTGATCACCGGGCCATGGCCGGCCTTGCCCTTGAGCGGCAGCACGATCACCTGCGGCTCGGGGCACACGGCATAACAGTCGGCGCAGTCGTTGCAGCGGCTGCTGTGGCGCGCCGACACGCGCAGCAGGCTCCGGTGGCCGACGAGCGCATAGCTGGCGCCCACCGGGCACACATGGCCGCACCAGCCGCGCGGCGCGATGAGCAGGTCGAACAGGAAGACCGCCGCCACTGCGCCCCAGGCCACGGTGCCGCCGAAGATCAGCGCCCGCTGGGTCATCGACACCGGGTTGACCGCCTCCCACACGGTGTGGCCGGTGATGGCGCTGGCCAGCAGCACGGCGCCCAGCAGCCAGTAGCGAAGCGATCCGCGCGGCGCACGGCCGGTGGTGATGCGCAGCTTGCGGCGCAGCCAGGCGGCAGCGTCGGTGACGACGTTGACCGGGCACACCCAGCTGCAGAAGACACGGCCACCGACGGTGGCGTAGAAGGCGATGACGATGGCCACGCCGATCAGCGCGCTGGCCTCGGGCGCATGGCGCGTGGCCAGCACCTGGGCCAGCACGAAGGGGTCGGTCAGCGGCAGCACGCCCAGCGTCAGGCTGGACGACAGGTTGCCCTTCACCAGCCAGATGCAGGCCAGCGGCCCGAGCAGGAAGAGCGCAAAGATGCTCAGCTGCGACAGCCGCCGCAGCAGCAGGAAGCGGTGCGCGCGCAGCCAGCCCTTCATCGCCACCGCCTCGCGGCCGGGTGCCTTGGCGGCGGCCGCGCGGCTGATGCCGAAGGATCGGCTGATGACCTGATCGTTCACCGCGCGGCTCCCGAGGCAGCAGGGGCATAGGGGTCGCGCCCCGAGCGCAGCGGCGACAGGTCACCGGGCACGGGCTCGACCGGCAGGTTCTGCACCGGCTGCTCGAAGCGCGGCTTGCCGACCTGGTGGCCGCCCTGCTCCCAGCCCTTGCGGTAGTGGTGGCCGAGTTCGCCGCGCGCGATGGTGGCCGGCAGCACCTTGATGGCGGCCTGTTCGAGCACGCAGCTCTTCTCGCACTTGCCGCAGCCGGTGCAGTGTTCGGCATGCACGGTGGGCAGCAGCATGGCGTGGCGGTCGCTGCGCGGGTTGCTGAACTTCTCCAGCGTGATGGCCTCGTCGATCACCGGGCACACGCGGTAGCAGACGTCGCAGCGCAGGCCCAGGAAGTTGAGGCAGTTTTCCTGGTCGATCAGCACCGCCACGCCCATCTTCGCCTGCTCGATGTCGGTCAGCGCATGGTCCAGCGCGCCGGTCGGGCAGGCCTTGACGCAGGGGATGTGCTCGCACATCTCGCAGGGGATGTCGCGCGCCACGAAGTAGGGCGTGCCGATGGCCACGTCGCG
>JAFLDI010000504.1 GCA_017302485.1 Burkholderiales bacterium
AGGCCGCACCGCTGCAGGCCCGCGCCCAGGCGCTGGGCGCCACCGCCGTGGTGGCCGACCTGCGCGACGGTGCCCAAGCCGAGCGCCTGGTGCAGCAGGCGTTGGACCGCCACGGCCGGCTGGACGGCCTAGCCAATTGCGCCGGACTGTGGGTGGAGGGGCCCAGCGAACAGGCCACCGAGGCGGACTGGCAGCGCTGCATCGACGTCAACCTGAAGGCCGTGTTCTTCCTGTGCAGCCGCGCCATCCCGGCGCTCGCCGCCAGCCGCGGTGCCATCGTCAACATCGCCTCCGATGCCGGCGTGGTGGGCAATGCCGGCGCCGCCATCTACTGCGCCAGCAAGGGCGGTGTGGTGCTGATGAGCAAGGCGCTGGCGCGTGAACTGGCGCCGCAGGGCGTGCGCGTCAACGCGCTGTGCCCGTCGGACATCGCCTCGCCGATGCTCGAGTTCCAGGCCCAGCGCTATGGAGCAGGCGACCCCGAGGCCTACCACCGCCGCCTGCTGGCCCACTACCCGCAAGGCGACGCGGCACGGTATCTCAGCCCGCAGGAGGTGGCGCAGCACGCCGTCTGGCTGCTGTCGCCGGCCTGCGCCGGCGTCACCGGCGCCGCGGTGATGCTCGATTTCGGCCTCACCGCCGGCTACTGATGAGCACCGCCGACGACGCCAGCACCACCCAGCAGGACGAGGTCTACGCCCGCCTGCGGCAGTGGATCACCGTGGGCCGCTTCCTGCCCGGCGAGCGGCTGAAGATCCGCAATGTCGCGGCCGACCTGGGTGTCGGCCAGATGCCGGTGCGCGCCGCCTTGCAACGCCTGGCCGCCGAGGGCGCGCTGGTCAACATCCCCAACGCCGGCGTGGCGGTGCCGCGCCTGGGCGTGGCCGAGTTCGACGACCTGCTGCAGACCCGCATGCTGCTGGAAGGAGAAGCCGCCGAACGCGGCGCGGCGCGCCTGGACGCCGCGCAGCGCAAGGCGCTGAAGGCGCTGTGCATCCGCATGGCCCAGGCCCTGGCCCGCAGCGACGCCGCCGACTACCTGGCCGCCAACGAGGACTTCCACGTCATCCTCTACCAGGCCGCCGGCTCGCCCACGCTGTGGCGGCTGATCGACACCCTGTGGCTGCAGGCCGGCCCCATCAGCAACCAGCTCTTCGACACGCCGGAGGCGGCGCGCGTGCTCAATGACGCGCACGAAGCGCTGCTCAAGGCGCTGGCCCGCGGCGACAGCGCCGGCGTGCGCCGCGCCGTGGAGCAGGACATCTTCGTCGCCGGGCAGTTCCTGCGCCAGCGCTTGCGCGAGGCAAGGGTCTGTTCACACTACCGGAAGGGATTGCGTTGATGTTCAGAAAGGCCGCAGGCAAGGCGCACACCGCAGCCGGGTTGGATACCCGGCGAGGATGTGCAACGCCGCATGCGGCCTTTCTGGACATCAACCCTGCGGGAAGGCCTGCCGAAAGGGGCCACTCGTCGTTGCACCGCTTGCCCGCACACCAGTGCGGGCGGCGCGCTGCGCCTAGATTGGCCCCTTTCGGCAGGCCTTCGCAACCCTTCCGGTAGTGTGAACAGACCCTAGTTGACGGCGGGCGGCGTTGCAGGCCGTCCCCGGCCCCGCTTGGCCTGCTCGATGCGTTCGTTCAGCTGCGCGAACTCGGCCAGCAGCGCCTGGCAGGCGGCGGCGGGGGACTCGCAGAGGTGGTCGGTGCGCACCTGGACCTGACCGTCGGCGCTGCGCTGCATCGCGCGCCGGATCACCGCCGGGTGGGCCGGGTGGGTGGCGGGAGGAAAGGACCACTGGGCCGATGCCAGCGGCTCGTTCACCGTGGTCCAGCCATCACCCATGGTCACCACGGTGTCCCGGCCATCGCGCTGACGCAGGTCGGCCAGGGCCGCGGCCACGCTGGGGTAGGCGATACCGGCGGCGGCAGGCTGCTGCGCCAGGGCAGCCGTGGCCCAGGTCAGGCCGCTCAGGCAGGCCACGAGCAGTGCGGGGACCAAGCGTGTGTTCATGCCGACGATGGTAGGCCCGCCGGCCAGGCCCTGGCAGAGGGGAACTCCTGCGTCAGGAATGGGGCAGTTCGCGCAGGAACAGGTACTTCACATGTCCGCCGCCGAAACCCTCGATGCGGGCTTGTTCAGCATAGCCCAGCGCGGCGTAGAAGCGCGGCGCCTGGAAGCTGAAGGTGCTCAGGTAGACGCGCCGCACGCCGCGCTGCACCGCGGCCGCCTCGAAGCGCTGCATCAGCGCACGGCCCAGGCCCTGCTGGCGCTGCTCGGGCAGCACCCACAGTTGCTGCAGCTCGGCGCATTCGCCCCAGGTGCGGCCCAGCGCGCCGCCCAGCACCCGCCCCTGTGCATCACGGCCCAGGCAGGCCAGCGGCCGCACGCCGACCACCGAGGGCGCGTTGTGCGCGTCCAGGCCGTCGTCCACGATGCCCGCATCGGCCGGCCAGTCCTCGTGCTCCGACAGTTGCCAGCCTGTGCTCATCCGTCCCTCCGGTTCAGCGGCCCAGCGTGGCCAGCGCCTGCTGCAG
>JAFLDI010000505.1 GCA_017302485.1 Burkholderiales bacterium
TCCCATCCTCAGGCAGACCATCGTGGTCGAGAACAAGCCCGGCGCAGCGGGCAACCTGGGCGCGCAGATCGCGGCGCGCTCGGCGCCCGACGGCTACACCTGGGTCTATGCGGCCAGCCCGATGGCCGCGGCCATGCGCATGCACCGCCGGCCGGGGTTCGACGTGCTGAAGGACTTCACCATGGTCGGGCGCATCAGCATCTCCGACCTGCTGGTGATCGCACCGGCCGACAGCGGGCTGCGCAGCATCGCCGACTTGGCCGAGCGCGCCCGCAAGACGCCGCAGGGCCTGATGTATGCGTCGGGCGGCATCGGCTCGCCGGCCCACATGGGGGCCGAACTGATGCTGCAGACCGCGGGCATCGCGGCCACGCACGTGCCCTTCAAGGGCGCGTCGGAATCGGTCAATGCGGTGATCGGCAAGCAGGTGGACTTTGCGCTGGCCATCACCTCGGTGGCGTTGACGCAGATCCGGGCCGGCAAGGTGGTGCCGCTGGCCATCACCGCGGCGCAGCGCAACCCGGTACTGCCGCAGGTGCCCACGCTGGTGGAGCAGGGCCTGGCCGGTGCCGTGGTGGTGTCCTTCGGCGGCCTGGCGGTGCCGGCCGGCACGCCGCCGGCCATCGTGGCCCGCATCAACGAGGCGCTGCGCCAGGCGCTTTCCAGACCCGAGGTGCGCAACGCACTCGAGAGCCAGGGCTCGACGCCGGCGCCCAGCACCGCCCAGGAATACGCGGAGATCATGCGCGCAGAGATCACGCAGACCGAACGCATGATGAAGGCTGCCCGCCTGGAACCGAACTGACCGCTGCAGCCCGCCGGCACCGCAGAATGGCCCGATGCCCACCGCCTACCAACCCACGATCGACTTCCACCGCCTGCTGCAGGCCGAGCTGCCGCCCGAGGACGGTCAGGACCGTGCCGACGCCGAGCGCGGCTTTCTCGGCACCGTGCCCGACGCCGAGGTCACCGGCGCCGACGGGCGCGTGGTGTGGAGCCAGCGGCCCTATGGCTTCCTCGACGACGAGGCGGCGCCGGCCACCGTCAACCCCAGCCTGTGGCGGCAGGCGCGGCTCAACCGCCTGCACGGGCTCTTCCAGGTCACCGACCGCATCTTCCAGGTGCGCGGCTTCGACCTCGCCAGCCTCACCCTGATCGAGGGCGATGAAGGGTTGATCGCGCTGGACGCGCTGACGGTGGCCGACACCGCCGCCGCCGCGCTGGCGCTGTACCGCCGCCACCGCGACCCAGAAGGCCGGCGCGTGCTGCACACGGTGATCTACAGCCACAGCCATGCCGACCACTTCGGCGGTGTGCTCGGCCTGGTGAGCCCCGACGACGTGGCCGCCGGCCACGTGCAGGTGATCGCCCCCGACGGCTTCCTGCATGCCGCGGTGGCCGAGAACGTGATCGCCGGCGTGCCGATGATGCGGCGCGCGCAGTTCCAGTTCGGGCACACCCTGCCCAAGGGGCCGGCCGGCCAGGTGGATGCCGGCCTGGGCAAGACCATGCCGCTGGGCCGGCCGGGGCTGATCCCGCCCACGCGGCTGGTCACCCAGCCCTTCGAGCGGCACCTGATCGACGGCGTGGAGATCCACTTCCAGCTGGCGCCCGACACCGAGGCGCCGGCCGAGATGCACTGCTGGCTGCCCGGCGAGCGGGCGCTCAACCTGGCCGAGAACACCAACCACACGCTGCACAACCTGTGCCCGCTGCGCGGCTCGCAGGTGCGCGACGCGCTGGCCTGGTCCAAGCACCTGCACCAGGCCCTGCACCGCTGGGGCGACCGCGCCGAGGTGCTGTTTGCGCAGCACCACTGGCCCACCTGGGGCAACGACCGCGTGCGCGCCTTCCTGGCCGAGCAGCGCGACCTCTACCGCGTGCTGCACGACCAGACCGTGCGCCTGATGAGCCATGGCTGCAAGGCCGCCGAGATCGCCGAACGGCTGCAACTGCCGCCCGGCGTGGCCCAGCGCTGGCACAACCGCGGCTACTACGGCACCGTGTCGCACAACGTCAAGGCCATCGTGCAGCGCTACCTGAGCTGGTACGACGCCCACCCGGCCAACCTGCACGCGCTGCCGCCGGTACCGGCGGCGCAGAAGACCATCGACTACATGTGCGGCATCGACGCCGTGATGGCGCGCGCCCGTGCCGACTTCGAGCGCGGCGAATACCGCTGGGTGGCCGAGGTGATGAAGCACGCCGTGCACGCCCACCCCGAGCACGCCGGGGCGCGCGAGCTGGCGGCCCAGGCGCTGGAGCAGATGGGCTTCCAGGCCGAGTCGGCGACCTGGCGCAACGCCTACCTGCTGGGGGCACACGAATACCGCGAAGGCCCGCCGAAACCGCTGCCGCCGGGCACCGGCTTCGGCCTGGTGTCGGCACTGAGCAGCGAGCTGCTGTTCGATGCGCTGGCCGTGCGCCTGAATGCGCCACGTGCCGGCGGACTGGCCTTCTCCATGGCCTGGCACTTCACCGACCGTGACGAGCACTGGCGCGTGGACCTGTGCAACGGCGCGCTGCATGCGCTGGCGCTGGATGCGCCGCCGGCGGCCGACGTGACGCTGACGCTGGCGCGCACGACGCTCGAC
>JAFLDI010000506.1 GCA_017302485.1 Burkholderiales bacterium
CCGGCTCGCCCGGTGTCGGGCGGCGCATCGGCGAGCTGGCGGGCCGGCACCTGAAGAAGGTCTCGCTGGAGCTGGGCGGCGCCAACAACCTGATCATCCTCGACGACGCCGACCTGGATGCCGCCGCCGCCGCCGCCGCCTTCGGCGCCTGGTTCCACCAGGGCCAGATCTGCATGGCCAGCAACCGTGTGCTGGTGCACGAGGCGGTGGCCGCCGGCATCCGCGAGCGCCTGGTGGGCAAGGCCCGCCACCTGCCGGTGGGCGACGGCGCCAGCGGCCAGGTGGCTCTGGGCCCGATGATCGACGCCCGGCAGCTGCAGCGCTTCGACAGCGTGGTCCAGGACAGCGTGGCGCAGGGCGCGACGCTGGAGGCCGGCGGCACCCACGAGGGCCTGTGCTACCGCCCCACCGTGCTGTCGGGTGTCAAGCCGGGCATGCGCGCCTTCGACGAGGAGCCCTTCGGCCCGGTGGTCAACCTGGTGAGCTTCGCCAGCGACGAGGAGGCCGTGGCCCTGGCCAACACCAGCCAGGGCGGCCTGGCGGCCGCGGTGATCGGCCGCGACGTGGCGCGGGCCATGGCCATCGGCGAGCAGCTCAACGCCGGCATGGTCCACATCAACGACCAGACCGTCAACGACGAGTGCACCAACCCCTTCGGCGGTCCGGGCCTGGGCGGCAACGGCAGCGCCGTGGGCGGGCCGGCGGACCTCGACGAGTACACGCGCTGGCAGTGGCTGACCATCAAGGCCGCCCCGCCGGCCTTCCCCTTCTGAGTGTCGACAAGGAACACCCCATGAATCTGCAAGGCAAGACCATTGTGGTCACCGGCTGCTGCTCGGGCATCGGCGCCGACGTCGCGAAGCTGGCCCGCCAGGGCGGCGCGCGCGTCATCGGCATGGACCGCAACGACCCGACGCTGACGCTGGACGGTTTCGTCAAGGTCGACCTGGGCGACACCGCCGCCATCGACGCGGCGGTGGCCCAGCTGCCCGCGCAGGTCGATGCGCTGGCCAACATCGCCGGCGTGCCGGGCACCGCGCCCGCCGAGTTGGTCGCCCGCGTCAACTACCTGGGCCTGCGCCACCTGACGCAGGCGGTGCTGCCGCGCATGGGCGAGGGCGGCTCGGTGGTCAACATCTCGTCCATCCTGGGCGCGGAGTGGCCGGCGCGTCTGGAGCTGCACCGCGCGCTGGGCGCCACCCAGAGCTTTGCCGAAGGCGCGCACTGGCTGCGCGACCACCCGGTGGCGCAGGAGAGCTGCTACCAGTACTTCAAGGAGGCGCTGATCGTCTGGACCGTCACGCAGTCGCAGAAGATCTTCCTCGAGCGCGGCGTGCGCATGAACTGCGTGGCGCCCGGCCCGGTGTTCACGCCCATCCTGGGCGACTTCGTGCAGATGCTGGGCCAGGAGCGCGTGCAGAAGGACGCCCACCGCATTAAGCGGCCGGCCTTCAGCGACGAGGTGGCGCCGGTGATCGCCTTCCTGTGCAGCGATGCCTCGCGCTGGGTCAGCGGCATCAACCTGCCGGTCGACGGCGGACTCGCGTCGACCTACCTCTGATCCCACCCTGAGCAAGCCGCCCGCCGCACCGTGCGGCGAGGCGGAGCCATGACCACGGAGACACACATGTTCAATGGAATCCGACGCCTGGGCGTCGCCGCGCTGCTGTTCGCCACCGCGATCACCGCCCACGCCGAGCTGACCATCGGCGTCAGCCTGTCACTCACCGGCCCGCTGTCCTCGCTGGGCCTGCCGCAGAAGGCTTCGCTGGCGCTGTGGCCCGAGCGCATCGCCGGCGAGCCGGTCAGGCTGATCGTGCTCGACGACGCCTCCGATCCGGCAGCAGCGGTGCGCAACGCCCGCCGCTTCGTCACCGAGAACAAGGCCGACGTGATCCTGGGTTCCTCGGGCGTGCCCGGGGTGTTCTCGATCGCCACCGTGGCCGCCGAGTCGAAGACCGTGCAGCTGGCCTTTGCACCGGCGCCGCGGCCCGGCGGTGCCGACGACTGGACCTTCCCGCTGCCGCAGCCGGTGCCGCTGATGTCGCAGGCGCTGGCCGCCCGCATGGTGGCCGACAAGGTCAAGCGCGTGGCCTTCCTCGGCTGGGGCGAGGGCTATGGCGAGATGTGGCTGCAGGCCTTCACCGCCTCGGCCCGCCAGGCCGGGCTGGAGATCGTGGCCACCGAGCGCTTTGCGCCCACCGACACCGCGATCACGGCGCAGGCCCTGAAGGTGCTGGCCGCCAAGCCCGACGCCGTGCTGCTGGTGGCGGCGGGCTCGGCCGGTGCGATGCCGCAGATCAACCTGAAGGAGCGCGGCTGGCGCGGGCCGATCTACCACACGCACGGCTCGGGATCGCTCGACCTGGTGCGCGTGGGCGGCCAGGCCATGGACGGCGCGGTGCTGCCCGCCGGCCCGGTGCTGGTGGCCGAGCAGCTCGACCCGGCCAGCCCGATCCGCCCCGTGGCGATGGACTACGTGACCCGCTTCGAGAAGCTGCACGGCCCGGGCTCGCGCACGCAGTTCGGCGCGCACGCCTTCGACGCGCTGAAGGTGCTCGAGCGCATCGTGCCGGTGGCC
>JAFLDI010000507.1 GCA_017302485.1 Burkholderiales bacterium
GGACCTGCTGGGCGAAAACGCCGTGGTGCGCCGCGGCGAGGGCGAGCGCATGAAGGAGCACAAGGTGGCCGACTTCCGCGCCGCCATGGCCTGGCTGATGGCGCAGGCCGAAGGCGCCGTGGGCCGCCAGCGCTACAAGGGCCTGGGCGAGATGAACCCCGAGCAGCTGTGGGAGACCACCATGGACCCCACCGTGCGCCGCCTGCTGAAGGTGCAGATCGAGGACGCCATCGAGGCCGACAAGGTCTTCATGATGCTGATGGGCGACGAGGTGGAGCCGCGGCGCGACTTCATCGAGAGCAATGCGCTGAGGGCGGCGAACATCGACGTGTAGGCGTGGTGGAGCTTTGTTGATGCGTTAGGCTTTGCAGGTCAGTTGTCGGGGTTTGATCTTGAATTCTGAAGAGCAGCAGTTCCTCAACGACCTGGACAAGCGCCTGTGGAATGCGGCCGACCGACTGCGTTCCAACGTCAACCCCAGCGACTACATGCACGTGGTGCTGGGCTTGGTCTTTCTGAAGTACGTGTCCGACGCCTTCCAGGAGCGCCGGGCCGAGCTGCAGGCTGCCTTCTCCAATCCCGAACACGACTACTACCTCGGCCCCGACGCGGGTGACCTGCTCGAGCAGGAACTCGAAGCACGCGACTACTACCTCGAGAAGAACGTCTTCTGGGTGCCTGCATTGGCACGCTGGGACTTCATCCGCAGCAACGCCAAGGTGCTCAACGGCACCGTGCTTCAGGTCAAGAACGGCAAGACCTTCGACTACGAGTTCAAGAGCATCGGCCGCCTGCTCGACGACGCGCTTGAAGCGGTAGAGAAGGACAACCCCAAGCTCAAGGGCGTGCTCGACAAGAGCTACGCGCGCTGGCGCGTGGACGACGCCCTGCCCGGCCTCATCGACGCCTTCTCCGACGTGCCCTTCAACCACGGCTCGCTCAAGGCCAAGGACATCCTGGGCCACGTGTACGAATACTTCCTGGGTGAGTTCAGCATCGCAGCGGGCAAGCGCGGCGGCGAGTTCTACACGCCCAAGAGCATCGTCTCGCTCATCGTCGAGATGCTGCAGCCCTATCAGGGCCGCGTGTACGACCCCTGCTGCGGCAGTGGCGGCTTCTTCGTGCAGAGCGAGCGCTTCGTCGAAGAGCACGGCGGCAAGGTGGGCCAGATCAGCATCTACGGCCAGGAGGCCAACCCCACCACCTGGCGCCTGGCCAGCATGAACATGGCCATCCGCGGGCTGGACTTCGACTTCGGCAAGGAACCGGCCAGCACCTACACCCGCGCCCAGCACCCCGACCTGCGTGCCGACTTCATCATGGCCAACCCGCCCTTCAACATGAAGGCGTGGAAAGACGGCGTGAAGGACGACGACGTGCGCTGGAAGTACGGCGTGCCCCCCGACGGCAACGCCAACTTCGCGTGGATGCAGCACATGATCCACCACCTGGCGCCACACGGCAGCATGGCACTGCTGCTGGCCAATGGCTCCATGAGCAGCAGCACCAACAACGAAGGCGAGATCCGCAAGGCGATCGTCGAGGCCGATCTGGTGGAGTGCATGGTGGCGCTGCCCGGCCAGCTGTTCACCAACACCCAGATCCCGGCCTGCATCTGGTTCCTCACCAAGAGCAAGGCCGCGCGGGGATCGGGCAACTCGGCCTGGAAAGACCGCCAGGGCCAGACGCTCTTCATCGACGCTCGCAAGCTGGGCTACATGAAAGACCGCGTGCTGCGCGACTTCAAGCCAGAAGACGTGGCCCGCGTGGCCAATACCTTCCACGCCTGGAAGCGCGGTGAGGCGGTGGACGAACCCGGCTACGCCAAGGCCGCGACGCTGGCCGACATCCGCGCCCACGACCATGTGTTGACCCCTGGCCGCTACGTGGGCGCCGCGGCGCAAGAGGACGACGGCGAGCCCTTCGACCAGAAGATGGCCCGTCTGACCGCCACGCTGAGCGAGCAGTTCGCCGAAAGCGCCCGGCTGGAAGCTGCCATCCGGCACAACCTGGCCGGCCTGGGCTACCCGCTGCAGCCGCCGGCCCCGGCCCAGGGTTGAGCGGTTCGGCGCGGCAGCGGCCCTCCGGTGCGGGCTAACGTGTATAGAAATACGCTGTTTTCTATACACATGATGACCCACATGCATAGCGCATCGACATTTCCATGCCCGAGCTGCCGCCACTCCAGCCGTTGACCCGCCTGCAGCCCGCCTGGTTCGAGGCCCCGGCGGTGCTGAAGAAGGCCGTCACCGCCGGCCGCCGCCTGGCCGAGCTGAAGGGCCTGGCGGCCTCCATGCCCAACCAGGGCATCCTCATCAACACCCTGGCACTGCAGGAGGCCAAGGACAGCTCGGCCATCGAGAACATCGTCACCACGCACGACGAGCTGTTCCGCAGTGCCACCTACCCCGACCTCTTCGCCTCGCCCGCGGCCAAGGAGGTGCGGCACTATGTGCAGGCGCTGCGCGTGGGCTTCGGCCTCGTCCAGCAGACGGGCCTGCTCACGGCCAACCACATGCTGGCCATCCAGGCTGAACTGGAGCAGAACCCCGCCGGC
>JAFLDI010000508.1 GCA_017302485.1 Burkholderiales bacterium
CCGATCTCGCCCGCTGCAGGCGCGACTGCAGCAGCGCGCGCTCCTGCAGCTGGTGGGCCATGGCGGCGTCGAACACCGCATAGGTGCCGCGGCCGGCCTCCTTGGCGCGGTACATGGCGAGGTCGGCATGTCGCATCAGCGTGGCCGCGTCGTCACCGTCGTGGGGGGCGAAGACGACGCCGATGCTGGCGCTGGGAAAGGCCTCGTGGTGCTCACCGCGCCAAGGCTGGGCGATGACCTGCAGCAGCTTGTGCACCACGGCCAGGACGTTGGCGCTGTCGGCCTGGTCGTGCAGCAGCACGGCAAATTCGTCGCCACCCAGCCGGGCCAGCACGTCGCTGCTGCGCAGCGCCGCTTGCATGCGCCGGGCCACCTCCTGCAGCAGCGCGTCACCCACCGGGTGGCCATGGCTGTCGTTGACGGCCTTGAAGTCGTCGAGGTCGATCAGCAGCATGGCCACCGGCGGCATGCCGCGGCGCGCCTGTTCCACCGCCTTGGCCAGCAACTCGCCGAACATCGGTCTGCCGTACAGCCCCGTCAGGTCGTCGTGCATCGCCAGATGGCGCACGCGGGCGTGCATGGCCTGGATCTCGGTGAGGTCGTGCACCACGGCCAGCGCCAGCGGGTCGTCCGCACCGGGCAGCGTGCCCAGCGAGATGTCCACCGGCACGGCCCTGCCTTCGGCGTGCCAAAGCGCCAGCTGCGGCACGCGGCCCATCGGCCTTCGACTGGGGTGGTGGAAAAAGTCCCGCAGGTGGTGCGCGTGGCGGCTGCGGTGCTGCGGCGGCAGCAGCAGCGACAGCGCCTGCCCGACCAGGGCGCCGTCGGCGTGCCCGCACAGTGCGTGCAGGGCAGCGTTGGCAGCCACGATGAGACCTGCCGGGTCGACCAGCAGCGCGCCATCGGGAAGCAGGGCAATCAGGGACTGCAGCGTTTCCGGACCGGTGTGGCGGTGCACGGGGGTAGCCGACGCAGCCTCAGGCATGCCGGAAGACGCCGATCGCCCGGTCGAGCCAGTCGGCCTGGCCGCGCAGCCGGGTGGCGCTGGCGACCGAGGCTTCGGCCATGCCGGCGTTGCGACGCGTCATCTCGTCCAGCGCGTCGACGCGTTCGCCCAGGGCCTCGATGCCGGCGGCCTGCTCGCGGCTGGCGTCGCAGATGGTGTCCATCGATGCCGACACGTCGAGCGTGCGCGACGCCAGCAGCTGGGTGGCTGCGCCGGCACGTTGGGCCAGCTCGGTGCCCTGGTTCACGGCCTCGGCGCTGCCGGCGATCAGCGCACGGATCTCGCCAGCCGCTTGCTGGCTGCGCTGTGCCAGCTGTCGAACTTCGGCGGCGACGACCGCGAAGCCGCGTCCGGCCTCACCGGCGCGGGCAGCCTCGACGGCGGCATTGAGCGCCAGCATGTTGGTCTGGAAGGCAATGCCGTCGATGACGCCGACGATGTCGCCGATGCGCGTGCTGGCCAGGCTGATGCGCTGCATCACGGCATCGACCTCGCCCACCCGCTTGCCGGCCTGCGCAGCGGCCTCGGTCATCGCCACGGCACCGAGCCGGGCCTCGCCGGCCGACTCGGCGTTGCGCGCGACGCTGCTTGTCAGCTCGGTCAATGCGGCGGAGGCCTCGGCGAGGCGCGATGCAGTCTGCGCGGTCCGTTCGCCGAGCTCGCGACTGGCCTCCTGAACCTGGTCGGCCACCGTCAGCAGACCCTGCACCTGGCCGCCCACGTCGGCCACCAGTGCACGCAGGTTGAGCCCGGACTGGTTGACGCTGCGCATCGCCATGCCGAGTTCGTCGATGCGGTCCAGCCGGACGTCGGCGTCGAAGTGGCCGCTCGCCACGTCGGCTGCCTGGCGGGCCAGCCTGCGCAGCGGCACGGCCAGCTGCACCTGCAGCAGTGCGTCCGCGGTGGCCGTCAACAGTGCGCCGGCTGCGGCTGCCTGCGGCAGTGCAGACGTCGGGATCAACCCGGTGGCCGCAGCCAGCGCCAGCATCGCCGCCCACAAGGTCCACAACACCAGGTGCAGGCGCAGCGACACCGGCGCGGTGCGACCCAGGCTGCGCCAGCGTTGCCAGCCGGCGTGCAGGACCAGGCCGTGACGGAAGACCAGGCCCTTGGCCAGGCCTTCGCGAAAACGGCGGTACAGCGACTCGGCGGCGCTCACCTCCTCGCGCGTGGGACGGGTGCGCACCGACAGGTAGCCCTCCACCACGCCCTGGCGCCGCACCGGCGTGACGTTGGCCCGCACCCAGTAGTGGTCACCGTTCTTGCGCCGGTTCTTCACCAGCGCCGACCAAGACTCACCGCCCTTGAGCGTGCGCCACATGTCGGCAAAGGCCTCTTTGGGCATGTCGGGGTGGCGCACCATGTTGTGCGGCTGACCGATGATCTCCTCGCGGTCGAAGCCGCTGACCGCCACGAACGCCGCGTTCGCATAGGTGATGTGGCTCTGCGTGTCGGTGACCGACATCAGAGTTGCGTCGTCCGCGTAGTCGAATTCTCGTTGGGTGGCCGGTTGATTGTTGCGCCTGTTGTTCTCTCT
>JAFLDI010000509.1 GCA_017302485.1 Burkholderiales bacterium
TCCTGCTGGGCGCGCAGAGGCTGGGCCATCGCAACGCCGCCATCGACGATGGCGCCGCAGTGGTCCGCCAGCGCCTGCACCGCACGCGCGCCAGCCACATCCGTGCCCAGGCCGCCGATCACCGTCTGACGGCTGGCGCGCAGCCAGGCGGCCGCCCGATCCAGCGACTGGGCCAGGCCGTCCTCGGACAATGCAGCGGCCGGCGGCAAGGCCGCGCGACGAGCCTCCAGGCGGGTGCAGGACAAGACCCGCCCGTCGTCGGCCTGGCACATCAAGGGGCAGAAGGGACAGGTCCACGCCGTCGCCGACACAGACAATTCGAACAAGGACATGACCGCAGACACCGCAATCACCGTGCCACCTGCAACCGATCCCTGCCAGCGCCGGCGAGGCCCCGGACATGGCCAGCCCCTGCCCCCACGAGGCGCCCGGTGTCCACGCACAGCGGCAGCGCCCTCCCCGATCCGGCATCCGCGGGCCGCGCGTCAGGGGCCGGGGCCCAAGGCCGGCACAGACTGTGCCGTTTCGTGATCGAGGCGCCGCCAGCCACGCGGACCGGCGCGGTGGCACGATTCATGAATGCTGCCGCGATGTGCCCATCGCTTGTCTCGTCTCCGACCCGTGCCGTGTCGGCCAGCCGCCACCGTGCAGCGCGCTGGCCACCAGCCAGGCGTCGGCACCGATCGCCGCACCGGCCGCCAGGTCGGCCGGATCGCGCACGCCGCCCGAGCCCACCCAGCGCAGCACCTGCGGCGCCCGGCCACGCAGGGCAGGCAGCGTGTCCAGGTCAGGGCCAGCGCCGCTGCCCACGCGCTCCAGTGTCATCACGATGGTGGTGGGCAGCCAGGCCTCAGGGCACTGCCACAGACCCGCCGGGTCCATCGGGCGGTGGTTGCGCCGGTCGAGCGACAGCACGGCCTGCGGGTCGCCGTGCAGCGCCTCCAAGGCAGTGCGGTCGGCCAGGCTCTCGGTGCCGTACACCGCGGTGAGCGCGTCGCCACAGCCGCCCAGGGCGTCTCGCAGGCGCCAGGCGTCTTCGGGCCGGCGCCAGCCCGCATCGATCCACCAGACCCGGTCAGGCCAGCTCATCATCAGCCGGCGCAGCAACGCGGCCTGTGGTCGCCCGTCCAGCACGCCGTCCAGGTCGGCCAGGTACAGCGTGCGGGCGCCGGTCAGGGCCAGCAGCGCGCCGGCCACCACCAGCGGGTCCGAGCCCGGGCACAGGGCCGACTCGATGGGCGCATACCGGCCCCGCTCGCCACGGCGCGCGTGCACCACCTGGCCGGCGCGCAGGTCCAGCACCGGGATCAGTTCCATGGGTATGGCAAGGTGTGGGGCATGACACGGATTGTGGTGTACGAACTGCTCAGCGCCGCGACTGGCCCGCTGGGCCCCGGTGAGGAGCGCCTGCTGGACCAGGGCCGCGCAATGCGTGATGCCCTGGCGCAGTCGCTGTCCGCACTGCCCGGCCTGTCGCTGAGCGTGGCCGACAGCCCGGCGGCGCCAGTCCGTCACGGTCGGCCGGTGCACGCACAGGCCGGCGAGGCCACCGAGGCCTTCGTCAGGCGTCTGGCCGTGACCCATGAACTGGTCTGGGTGATTGCCCCCGAATCCGATGGCTGGCTGCTGCGCTGCAAGCGCCTGGTCGGTGCCCAGCGCTGGGTGGGCAGCAGCGCCGCCGCGCTGGAGATCAGCAGCCACAAGCAGCGCACTTTGCAGGCGCTGGCCCGAGCCGGCCTGCGCACGCCCGACACGATCGGTGCCGACGTGCAGCCAGCCCACTGGGTCATCAAGCCCAACCAGGGTGCCGGTGCCGAGGGCTGCTGGCGCGTGTCCAGCGAAGCCCAGGCGCTGCGCATGCTGGCCGCGCGCCGCGCCCGCGGCGAGGACGTGCTGTGCCAGCCCTGGATCACCGGCGAGCCGCTGAGCCTCTCGCTGGCCTGCGGTGCCGACGCTTGCCGGCTGCTGGCGGTGAACCGGCAGCAGTTGCACACGCCCGACAACGGCGAGCTGCGCTTTCTGGGTGTCGAGCCCGCTGCAGTGGGTCCCGGCGACCCGCGCTGGAGCTGGCTGGAGGCCGTGGCGCAGTCGGTCTGGAGCGCCCTGCCCGGCCTGCGCGGCTATGTCGGCGTGGACCTGGTCTGGCATCCGCAGCTGGGGCCTGTGTGCATTGAGATCAATGCGCGCCTGACCTGCGCCTTCATCGGCCTGGAGCAGCGTCTGGGCCGTCCGCTGGCCGCCGAGCTGCTGGCCCCCTGGTGGACACCCGCCCCGATGGAGCGCAGCCATGTCTGAGCTGGTGATCGGCTGGGACCTGGGAGGCGCCCACCTCAAGGCCTGTCGCTGGGCGCAAGGGCGCGTCCAGGACGTGGTGCAGTGGCCCTGCCCGGTCTGGCAGGGCCTGCCGCAGCTGGAGGCCGCGCTGGCCCTGGCCCGGGCGCGCTGGCCCGACCTGCGCAC
>JAFLDI010000051.1 GCA_017302485.1 Burkholderiales bacterium
GGTGGTGCTGCGGGACCTGCCGGCCCGCAGCCCTGGCATCGTGATCGTCCAGCACATGCCCGAGAAGTTCACAGCCTCCCTGGCGTCACGGCTGAACACGCTGTGTGCGATGGAGGTGGCCGAAGCTCGGCATGGCGACCTGGTCCGCCCTGGGCGTGCCCTGATCGCCCCGGGTGGTCGCCACATGCGGCTGCGTCGTCACGGTGGGGCCTACCAGGTCGAAGTGATCGACGGGCCGCTGATCAACCACCACCGCCCCTCGGTGGATGTGCTGTTCCGATCGGTGGCCCAGCAGGCCGGTGCCGCGGCGATCGGCGTGATCATGACCGGCATGGGCGACGATGGCGCCCGCGGCCTGCGCGAGATGCACGATGCCGGTGCCACCACGGCGGCGCAGGACGAAGCCAGCAGCGTGGTCTTCGGCATGCCCAAGGAGGCCATCCGCCTGGGTGCCGCCGACGCCGTCCTTCCCCTGGCGGACATCGCCCCCTGGCTGCTTCAGCAGGCCAGGCAGGCCCCAGCTCAACCGGGGGCGCCGCGCGCGATGTCCGGGGTGCCCACCACGACGTCGCCACACTGAGCGCGCCGCCGCAGCGCATGGTCCATCAGGACCAGTGCCAGCAGCGCCTCGGCGATCGGCGTGGCGCGTATGCCAACGCAGGGGTCGTGGCGACCATGGGTCTCGACCACCGTCGGCTGCCCTGCCAGGTCGATCGAGCGGCGCGGCAGGCGGATCGAGCTGGTCGGCTTGATCGCCAGGTTGACCGTGATGTCCTGTCCGCTGGAGATCCCGCCCAGCACCCCTCCGGCGTGATTGCTCAGGAAGCCCTCGGGGGTGAGCTCGTCACCATGCTCACTGCCGCGCTGGCGCACACAGTCGAAACCGGCCCCGATCTCGACGCCCTTGACGGCGTTCAGGCCCATCATTGCGTGTGCGATGTCGGCATCCAGGCGGTCGAACAGCGGCTCGCCCAGGCCCACCGGCACGCCCCGCGCCTGCACATGGAGCCGGGCGCCCACCGAGTCGCCAGACTTGCGCAGCGCGTCCATGTAGGCCTCGAGCGCCTCGATGCCCTGCGCGGTGGCCGCAAAAAAGGGGTTGTGGTCGACCTGGGTCCAGTCGTCCTGAGCGATCTCACAATCACCGATCGCCGTCAGGCAGCCACGAAAGGTGGTGCCATAGGCCTCGTGCAGCCACTTGCGGGCCACCGCACCGGCCGCCACCGTGGGCGCGGTCAGGCGCGCCGAGCTGCGGCCGCCACCGCGGGGATCGCGGATGCCGTAGCGGTGCCAGTAGGTGTAGTCGGCATGGCCGGGTCGGAAACTCTCGGCAATGTTGCCGTAGTCCTTGCTGCGCTGGTCGGTGTTGCGGATCAGCAGGCAGATCGGTGTGCCGGTGGTGCGTCCCTGGTAGATGCCGGAGAGGATCTCCACCGCATCCGGCTCATTGCGCTGCGTGACATGGCGGCTGGTGCCCGGGCGACGACGGTCCAGCTCCGGCTGGATGTCCGCCTCGGACAGCAGCATGCCTGGAGGGCAGCCATCGATCACGCAGCCGATGGCCGGACCATGGCTTTCGCCAAAATTGGTGACGCGAAAGAGTTCGCCAAGAGTGCTGCCGGACATCGCGGGAGGACCGGCCAGTGGGCGGGCCGAGGTCGGGTGAAGGAGGGACGATTTTACGGGCCCGACGCCAGCGCGGCGGCGACCGCGAACTGCGCTGCTTTTTGCCAGGGACTCCGGCCATCGGGGCGCGGCTGCTCGCGGCACAGTGTGGCCTGACACCCTGTCTGCCCGAAACGCCTTGTCGATGTCGCGCCTCCCCCGTTCCGCCGCCCTGCGCAGGCTGCCACGCCTGAGCGCGCTCGGTGCCGCCTGCGCCTGCGCGCCGGCATGGGCCCAGGCCACAGACCCGGCGGCGACCGCCTGGCTGGGTGTGCCGGCACTACTGGCCGTCGGCGCCGCATCGGTCTGGGCCTGGGCACAGGGCCGTCGGCCCGCCACCACGCACAGCAGTGAGCGCCTGTTGTGCCAGGCCGTGCTGGAGCAAGGGCCCCAGTTCATCGGTCTGATGGATGCGCAGGGCCGACTGCTGAAGGTCAACGCCGCGGGGTGCTCCTGGCTGGACGGGCTGGACCACACCGACCAGCCGTTGTGGGACTTGCCGGGCTGGTGCGACCCACCGGCCCAGGCGGAGCGGCTGAAACAGGCTGTTCAGGCGGCGCTGGCCGGGCAGCCGGCGCGCCTGGAGTGGCGTCTGGACAGCCCGACACTGGGTCGCCGCGAGCTGGAGATCCAGGCCCGCCGCATCAACGCCGCCAACGATCCACTCCGACTGCTGGTGGAGATGCGTGACATCACGCTGCGCCGACAGGCCGAAGACAAGTTGATGCTGGCCGCCGCGGTGTTCGACCAGGCGCACGAAGGCATCATGATCACCGACCCTCGGGGCGTGATCGTCTCGGTCAACCCCGCCTTCAGCCAGATCACCGGCTATGCGTCGCACGAGGTCCAGGGACACTACCCCGCCATGCTGACCACGGCGCTGGAGGATCCGGGCCTTCACCGGCGCATCCGCCGACAGTTGCTGCGCCATGGCCATTGGCAGGGCGAGCTGCGCAGCCTGCGCAAGGATGGCGAGATCTACACCGCCTGGGTCTCGATGAGCCGCCGCATCGACGCCGAGGGCCACACGACCCATCTGATCTGCATCATCAACGACATCACGCGCACTCGGGAGACCGAGCAGCGCATGCAGCGCCAGGCGCACTACGACGCGCTGACCGACCTGCCCAACCGCCACCTGCTGCTGGCGCATGCCGAAGCCGCCGTGGCGCAGGCGCGCCGTCAGGGGCAGTCGGTGGCCATGCTGGTGATGGACCTCAACCGCTTCCGTGACATCAACGACAACTTCAGCCACACCGCCGGTGACGCCGTGCTGCTGGAGATGTCACTGCGCCTGCGCAATGCGCTGCGCGAGGGCGACACCGTGGCCCGCCTGGGTGGTGACGAGTTTGCGGTGCTGCTGCCCGACACCAATGCCGATGGCGCCGCCCACGTTGCCAGCAAGCTGCTGGAGCAGGTGGCCCAGCCCTTCATGGTGATGGGTCACGAGCTGAGCATGACGCTGTCGGTGGGCATTGCCGTCTACCCTGGCGACGGACCGGACGTCGAAGCCCTGGTGCGCTGCGCCGACACCGCGATGTACCGTGCCAAGCAGGAGGGCCCGGGTCGCCTGGCCTTTTTCGCCGAGGGCATGCAGCAGCGGTCGGTGCGGCAGTTGCAGTTGGAGTCGGCGCTGCGCCGCGCCGTCGAGCGCGACGAGCTGCTGCTGCACTACCAACCCCAGCTGGCGGTGGATACCGGCGAGATCAGCGGCATCGAGGCCCTGGTGCGCTGGAAGCACCCCGAGCTGGGCATGGTCTCGCCCGGCGAGTTCATCCCGCTGGCCGAGAGCAGCGGCCAGATCCTGGCGATCGGTGAATGGGTGATGCGCACCGCGGTTCAGCAGGTCAAGACCTGGATGGCCGCGGGCCTGCCGCAGATCACGGTGGCGGTCAACCTGTCGGCATTGCAGTTCAGGGACCCGACGCTGCCTGACCGCGTCAAGGCCATCCTCGACGAAGCCGCCATTCCGGCAACCTGCCTGGAGCTGGAGCTGACCGAAAGCGTGGCGACCGGCAACCCGGCCGGGGCGATGGCGATGATGGAGCGCCTGCATGCGCTGGGTGTGCGCCTGTCGATCGATGACTTCGGCACCGGCTACTCATCGCTGAACTACCTCAAGCGCTTCCCGATCCACACGCTGAAGATCGACCAGAGCTTCGTGCGCGACATATCGACCGATGCCGACGACCGGGCGATCGTCCAGGCCATCATCCAACTGGCGCGGGCGCTGCACCTGAGCACCATCGCCGAGGGGGTCGAGAACGACGAACAGGCGCGCTTCCTGCGTGCCCATGGGTGCGACATGGTCCAGGGCTACCGTTACTGCCGGCCGATCGACGCCGATGCGGCCTTCGCCTGGATGATGGCGCGCCAGCCCGCATCCACCGGCGCGCTGGCAGCCTGGGCCAAGGACTGATCAGGCGCCTGGCACAGTGTTGCCGGCGGCGCCTTCCTCGACCGGCCAATCGCGGATGTAGGCCTTGAGCATGCGATTCTCGAAGTCCTGCGCCTCAACCACCGTCTTGGCCACGTCATAGAACGAGATCACGCCCATCAGCATGCGCTCATTGAGGACCGGCATGTAGCGGGCATGGCGACCCAACATCATGCGGCGCACCTCGTCAATCTCGGTGTCTGGCGAGCAGGTCAGCGGATGGCTGTCCATGACACCGCGAATCGTCGTGTCGCCCACCTGACCGCCATTCTTGACGATGGCCAGGATGACCTCGCGGAAGGTCAGCATCCCCACCAGGTCGCCATGGTCCATCACCACCAGCGAGCCGATGTCGTGGCCGGCCATGGTGTTGACCGCGTCAGCCAGGGGCTGGTCCGGCGTGACGGTGAACAGCGTGTTGCCCTTGACGCGCAGGATGTCGCTGACCTTCATCGTGGGTTCTCCTTCCGACGGTGTACCGCGTCGCTGCGGCCCGGGCTGACTGCTCCCGGACCCTGTGACGCCACGCGCCCAACATAGCACACAATGCGTGCCATTCAAGCTCTGGCTGCCCCTGACCGGCCCTTCTCTTCATGCCTGGCGCGACAGATCCCGGATTCGACACCCTGGCCCTGCATGCAGGGGCGGCCCCTGACCCGTCCACCGGGGCGCGCGCCGTGCCGATCCACCTCAGCACCTCCTTCGTCTTCCAGGACAGTGCGCATGCCGCGTCGCTGTTCAACATGGAACGGCCGGGGCATGTCTACAGCCGCATCTCCAACCCGACCACCGCGGTGCTGGAGGAGCGCATGGCGGCCTTGGAAGGCGGCGTCGGCGCCATCGCCACCGCCAGCGGCCAGGCGGCGCTGCACCTGGCGGTGGCGACGATCGCCGGCGCCGGCAGCCACATCGTCGCCAGTGCGGCGCTGTACGGCGGCTCGCACAATCTGCTGCACTACACGCTCAGCCGCTTCGGCATCGAGACCAGCTTCGTGCCCCCGCATGACCTGGACGCCTGGCGCGCGGCGATCCGACCCAGCACCCGTCTGCTGTTTGGCGAGACCCTGGGCAACCCGGGCCTGGACGTGCTCGACATTCCGGCCGTCAGCGCCATCGCCCACGAGCACCACCTGCCCCTGCTGGTGGACTCGACCTTCACACCGCCCTGGCTGCTGCGCCCCTTCGACCATGGCGCCGACCTGCTGTTCCATTCAGCCACCAAGTTCCTGAGCGGGCATGGCACGGTGGTGGGCGGCGTGCTGGTCGATTCGGGCCGCTTCAACTGGCACGACGCGCATGCGGCGACCGGCCACTTCGCCGAACTGTGCGAACCCTATGAGGGCTTCCATGGCATGGTGTTCGCCGAGGAGAGCACCGTCGGCGCCTTCCTGCTGCGCGCCCGGCGCGAGGGTCTGCGCGACTTCGGCGCCTGCATGAGCCCGCACACCGCCTGGCTGATCCTGCAGGGCATCGAGACCCTGCCTTTGCGCATGGCGCGCCATGTGGAGAACGCGGCCAAGGTGGCGGCCTTCCTGGCCGCGCACCCCATGGTCGAGCGCGTGGCCTACCCCGGACTGGCCGGCCACCGCGACCACGCGCTGGCCCAGCGCCTGCTGCCCAAGGGGGCGGGGGCGGTGTTCAGCTTCGACCTTGCAGGCAGCCGCGCCCAGGGCGTGGCCTTCATCGAAGCACTGAAGATCTTCTCGCACCTGGCCAACGTCGGCGACTGCCGATCACTGGTGATTCACCCGGCCTCCACCACCCATTTCCGCATGGACGACGCCGCGCTGCGACGAGCCGGCATCACGCCGGGCACGATACGCCTGTCGATCGGCCTGGAGGACGTGGCCGACCTGATCGACGACCTGGCACGCGCGCTCAAGGTGGCAGAAAAGGCGAGGGCCTGAGATGGAACTGCACGTCCAGGACCACCGCGCCTACGCCTACACCGGCGGCAAGCCCTTCGATCCCGCCCTGCCCTGCGTGGTTTTCCTGCATGGCGCCCTCAACGACCACAGCGTCTGGAACCTGTTGGCGCGCTGGTGCGCCCATCACGGCTTTGGCGTACTGGCGCTGGACCAGCCTGGCCACATGCGCTCGAGCGGGCCGCTGCAGCCCGACATCGAGGCCCTGGCCGACTGGACCGCTGCCGTGCTGGACGCCGCCGGCGTTGCACAGGCCGCGCTGGTGGGTCACAGCATGGGCTCGCTCATCGCGCTGGAGACGGCCGCGCGCCATCCCGAACGCGTGACCCGCCTGGTGATGGTGGGCACGGCCTACCCGATGGCGGTGTCGAGCGCATTGCTGGCGGCGGCCGAGCATCGGCCGGGTGCGGGCATGGACATGGTCAACGCCTTCTCGCTGTCGACCTGGGCGGCCAAACCCAGCTACCCCGGTCCCGGCATGTGGCTGCATGGTGGCGGCCGGCAGCTGATGGGCCAGGTCCAGGCCCATGGTCCGCAGGGCGCCAACGTGTTCCGCCATGACTTCGGCCTGTGCAATGCCTACGCCCATGGCTTCGAGGCTGCGGACGCCGTGCGCTGCCCCGCCCACATGGTGCTGGGTCAGGCCGACCAGATGACGCCACCCAAGCTCACGCGCGAACTGGCCCAGCGCCTGCGCGCCACGGTACACAGCCTGCCTGGCGGCCATTCGATCATGACCGAGCAGCCCGACGCGCTGCTGGCCGCGCTGCGCTCGGCGCTCGCCTGATCCGGCCGCTGGCGGGGGATTTCACGCCGGTGGGTGGGGCAAATCCCCCACTCACCCTGTGATCGGGCTTCACCCCCGCCCGACGCATCGTGAAAACTCCTTTCAAATCAATGGGTTGATAAAAGTGTGCAGCTTGCACACTTGCTGGCACGGCCATTGCGAATCATGGATCGTCCCGGTCGCCGAGGTCCTGCCCACCAAAGCGCCGGGGCAATTTTCCCAGTCCCTTTTCATCCTGACCACACTGGAGCAAGCCATGACCCGTCAACTGACCGCCCTGCTGGGCCTCGCCATCGCCTCGCTGACCTTCGCCTCGGCCGCCAACGCCACGCTGCGCGTCAAGTGCGAAGTCCGCAGCGACCGTTCGACCGCTTCGGTCGACGGCAGCAACCTGGCCTCCGGCCAGTACTACGCCGTGCTGACCTCGGGCAGCAACACGGCCACCTCGCCCAACCACGCCACCATCGGCGACGAGGTCGAGATCGACTTCTCGAGCCAGCCGCGCGACATCCGCAAGGGCGCTACCGCCCTGACCCGCAACTTCATCGTGGGTGGCCAGGCCACCGGCGCGCTCTACACCGCCGGCGGCACGCTGGTCGAGAGCAAGACCGTCGGCTGCCGCGTGCGCTGAGCGCATCACGCACTCGGGTCCGGGCACAATCGGCGGCGGCCTGCCCCCGCCACCGACGCCCGCCCCGATGCCCGCCCCGATTCACTCATCGATGACCACGGTCGGCCGCCCAGCGGCCATCACCCGTTGGTTCATGGTCGCCGGGTCGATCGGCGTGGCCCTGTTCGCCGTCGGCATGGCCTGGCTGCTGGACGCCTTCATCGAGTCCCGCCTGCTGCACCGTGACGCCGAGTTGAGCGGCGATTTCGTCCAGAGCATCGCCGACACCCAGAAAGTGGCCGAGGTCTTTCGCCAGCCCCAGGGCGCGAGCGACCCCGCCTTCGTCGAGTTCCTGGCCCACATCGCCGCCATGCCCGATGTGGTACGCATCAATGTCTACACCACCGGGCAGCGGGTGCTGTGGTCCAGCAGTCCGGGACTGATTGGCCAGACCTTCGGCCACAACGACGAGCTTGAAGAGGCCCTGGCCGGACAGATCGTCGCCAGCTTCGATGCCGACTCGGACAAGTCCGAGCATGTGTTGCTGGGCTCGCCGCGCGAGTTCGTCGAGAACTACCTGCCGGTCCATGCTGCCGGTGGCGGCCCGATCGTTGGAGTGATCGAGCTCTACCGCCGCCCGGTGGCCCTGACCCAGGCCCTGGCCGAGGGCCAGCGCCGCATCTGGGGCGCCGCCGTCCTGGGCGGCTCGCTGCTGATCCTGTCACTGCTGTGGTTCGTCCGCCGCATCGAACGCGCGCTGGGCGAGCAGCAGCGGCGACTGGTCGACAACGAGGCCCTGGCGATGGTGGGCGAGCTGTCGGCCGCCGTGGCGCACAACATCCGCAACCCACTGGGCTCGATCCGCAGCGCGGCCGAGCTGACGCGCGAGCTGGGATCGGCCGCACCGCTGGACCACGAGGAGGTCATCCGCCACGTCGACCGCATCGAGCACCTGGTGCGCACCTTGCTGACCAGTGCCGGTGACCCGACCGGTCGCCCCCACCGCTGTGCCGTGCGGCCGGTGCTCGAGGCGGCGCGTGCCCGCATCGCTGCCGATCTGGCCGCGCAGCACAAGCAGTTCAGCCACGACTGGCCCGAGGCCCTGGGCGAGGTGGCACTCGACGACATCCTGCTGACCCAGTCACTGGCCTCCGTCCTGGCCAATGCCGCAGAGGCCACGCGCAGCGGCGACCAGGTCAGCCTGCGTGCCAGCCAAGGCAATGGCGAGCTGCACATTGTCGTCGAGGACAGCGGTGCGGGCCTGCCGCTGGCCGGCCGCGACAAGCTGCTGCAGCCCTTCTTCACGACCAAGCCCCGCGGCCTGGGTCTGGGTCTGCCCCTGGCGCGCCGCGCGATGGAACGCGCCGGAGGCCGGCTGCAGATCGAACCTGCCCATCCGCATGGCACCCGCGTCACCCTCACCCTGCCCCTGCTGCCCGAGCACCATGCCTGAACGCGCCGGCCACGCCGTCCTGATCATCGATGACGAAGCGGCGCTGGCCCGCAACCTGGCCACTTTCCTGTCGCGCCAGGGATGGGACACCCGGGTGGCGGAGACCGCCGAGGAAGGCCTGCGGATCTACAGCGAGTTCAAGCCCGACCTGGTGCTGCTGGACCACAACCTGCCCGGCATGGACGGCCTGCAGGCCCTGGGCCGGATCAAGGCCATGGACCCTGACAGCCGGGTGGTCATGATGACGGGCTTCGGCAGCGTCGACATGGCGGTCAACGCCCTCAAGAGCGGCGCACTGGACTACCTCTCCAAGCCGCTGGCGCTGGGCGAGGTGCGCCTGCTGATCGAGCGGTTGCTGAGCCAGGATCGGTTGCAGCGCACGGTGCACTATTACGCTGGCCGCGAGGCCGCCGGCAGCGGCCTGGACAAGATCGTCGGCGACTCGCCGGCGATGCACATGCTGCGCCAGCGCATCCGACAGATGTTGGCCTCCGAGCGCCAGCTCGACGACGCGGACGGCCCGGCCGTGCTGGTGCACGGCGAAACCGGTGCCGGCAAGGAACTGGTGGCCCGGGCGCTGCACTTCGATGGTCCCCGCCGTGACGGTCCGTTCGTCGAGCTCAACTGCGGCGCCTTGCCCGCCCACCTCGTCGAGGCTGAACTGTTCGGCTACGAGAAGGGTGCCTTCACCGATGCCCGCCAGCGCAAGGCCGGCCTCGTCGAGACCGCCGAAGGCGGCACGCTGTTCCTCGACGAGATCGGCGAGGCCGACGCCGCCACCCAGGTCAAGCTGCTCAAGCTGCTCGAGGACAAGCGTTTCCGCCGCCTGGGCGGCCTGCGCGACCAGGCGGTGAACGTGCGCATTGTCAGCGCCACCCACCAGTCGCTTGAAAAGATGGTGGCCGAAGGCCGCTTCCGTGCCGACCTGTACTACCGTCTGCGCATCGTCGAGCTGCAGGTGCCTGCGCTGCGCGAGCGCGGCGAGGACGTGATCGTGCTGGCCCGGCACTTCCTGGCCCACCATGCGCAGCGCTACCGCCGCGGCGCGATGCAACTGACCGATGGCGCCGAGCAGCGCCTGCGCGCCCACCGCTTTCCCGGAAATGTGCGCGAGCTGCGCAACCTGATGGAGCAGGCGGTGCTGCTGGCCACCACCGACCAGATCACCGAGCTGGAGTTGGCCGGTCTGCGCACCGCAGCGCCGGCCAGCGCCGATGCGCCGTTGGATGCCGGCAGCGACCTGAACCTGGAGCGTGCCGAGCGCCGCCTGATCGAGGAAGCCCTGCGACGCAGCGACGGCAATGTCACCCAGGCGGCGCGGCTGCTGGGCGTCAGCCGTGACACCCTGCGCTACCGTCTGGAGCGGCTGGGCCTGCGCGCCACGGGCTAGACCTGATGGCCGAGCGGGCCGGCTCGCGCTGCAATCCGGGCTGGATCTCCCCGTGACTGCCAAGGGACCGCATGAGCACTGCCACCTCCTCGCCCGACCTGAGCGCCATCCACAGCTTCGCCGAGTTCTACCCGGTCTACCTGGGCGAACACGCCAACCGGACCTGCCGCCGCCTGCACTTCCTGGGCAGCACGCTGGCCCTGGTCTGCCTGGCCATGCTGCTGTGGACCGGCCAGCCGCAGTACCTGCTCTATGGCCTGCTGTGCGGTTATGGCTGCGCCTGGATCGGCCACTTCGGCTTCGAGAAGAACAAGCCGGCCAGCTTCAAGCGCCCGCTCTACAGCTTCATGGGCGACTGGGTCATGTACAAGGACATCTGGACCGGTCGCATTCCGTTCTGATCAGCGGTACTGCGGCGCCAGGTTGGCCAGCATGTCGGCGGTCATCGCCGCCAGGTCGAACTGCGGCTGCCAGCCCCAGTCGGCGCGGGCGGCCGAATCATCGATCGAGCGCGGCCAGCTGTCGGCAATCGCCTGTCGGAAGTCGGGCGCATAGGCGATCGTGAACCCGGGCCGCTGGCGGGCGATCTCGGCGGCCAGCTCTGCGGGTGTGAATGACACGCCGGCCAGGTTGTAGCCGTGGCGCTCGCGCAGCGCGTCGGCGGGCGCGTCCATCAGCGCCAGCGTGGCGCGGATCGCGTCGGGCATGTACATCATCGGCAGCGCGCTGTCGGGCCCCAGGAAGCTGGTGTAGTGATGGGCCTTGAGCGCCTCGTGGAAGATCTCCACCGCGTAGTCGGTGGTACCGCCGCCGGGCGGCGTCTTCCAGCTGATCAGGCCCGGGTAGCGCAGACAGCGCACGTCCACGCCATGCATGCGGTGGTACCAGGCGCACCAGCCCTCGCCCGCCAGCTTGGAGATGCCGTAGACGGTGGTGGGCTCCATCACGGTCTTCTGCGGCGTGTGGTCACGCGGCGTGGTCGGTCCGAAGGCTGCAATCGAGCTGGGCCAGAAGACCTTGTCCAGCTTCAGCGTGCGGGCCAGCTCCAGCACGTTGAGCAGGCCCTTCATGTTCAGGTCCCAGGCCCAGGTGGGGTGCTGCTCGCCGCGCGCCGACAGGGCCGCGGCCAGCAGGTAGACCTGGGTGATGGCGTGGCGCTCGGCCACCTGGGCCAGCGCGCCGGCATCGGTCACGTCCAGCGCTTCGTGGGCCAGAGCGGGCACGCGGCCGCGGGGCGACAGGTCGCTGGTCACCACGGCGCCGTGACCGTGTCGGGCCACCAGAGCCTCGGCCAGCTCGGTGCCGATCTGGCCGTTGGCGCCGATGATCAGGATCTTCGGTGTGGCGCTCATGCCAGGATCCCCAGCTCACGGCCAGCCTGGGTGAAGGCGGCGACAGCGCGCTCCAGGTCCTCGCGGCTGTGCGCGGCGCTGAGCTGCACGCGGATGCGCGCCTGGCCCTTGGGCACCACCGGGAAGAAGAAGCCCACCACGTAGACGCCCAGCTCCAGCAGGCGCGCGGCCAGGCGCTGCGCCAGCACCGCGTCGTAGACCATGATCGGCACGATCGGGTGGGTGCCGGGCTTGATCTCGAAGCCGGCGGCGCTGATCGCCTGGCGGAACCACAGGGCGTTGTCGGCCACGCGGTCACGCAGCTCGGTCGAGCCCTCCAGCAGGTCCAGCACCGCCAGCGAGCCCCCAACGATGGCCGGCGCCAGCGTGTTCGAGAACAGGTAGGGCCGCGAGCGCTGGCGCAGCAGCTCGACCACCTCGCGCTTGCCGGCGGTGAAGCCCCCCGAGGCACCGCCCAGCGCCTTGCCGAAGGTGCCGGTGACGATGTCGACGCGGCCGAAGATGCCGCGCAGTTCGTGCGTGCCGCGCCCGGTGGCGCCGACGAAGCCGCTGGCATGGCTCTCGTCGATGCCCAGCATCGCATCGAAGCGGTCGCACAGCGCGCGGATCTCGTCCAGACGGGCGATCGTGCCGTCCATCGAGAACACGCCGTCGGTGAACACCAGGATGAAGCGGGCGCCGCCCTCGCGGGCCTCCTTCAGGCAGCGCTCCAGGTCGGCCATGTCGTCATGGGCGTAGCGCCAGCGCTGCGCCTTGCACAGGCGGATGCCGTCGATGATCGAGGCGTGGTTCAGGCTGTCGCTGATGACGGCATCGGCCTCGCCCAGCAGCGGCTCGAACAGGCCGCCGTTGGCGTCGAAGGCGGCTGCATAGAGGATGGCGTCCTCGCAGCCGACGAAGCGGGCAATGCGCTGCTCCAGCGTCTTGTGCTGGTCCTGGGTGCCGCAGATGAAGCGCACCGAGCTGAGGCCGTAGCCGTGGCTGTCCAGGGCCGCGTGCGCGCCGGCGATGGCGGCTGGGTGGCTGGAGAGGCCCAGGTAGTTGTTGGCGCACAGGTTGATCAGCATGCGGCCGTCGGTGGTGCGCACATGCGCGCCCTGGGGCGTGGCGATGACGCGCTCGCGCTTGAAGAGACTGGCCTGGTCGAGCTGGTCCAGCTCCTGGTGGACGTGGGCAAGAAAGTCGGTGCTGGTGCTCATCGGGGCATCCTGTGGCGCGTGTTCACTGGGCAATTGAAATGTTCGATATATCGAACTTTCGTGCAGTATCATGTGAAGCGTTCGATCCGTCAAGGACCCTCATGGCCCGACCTGCCCCCTCCCCCGAACCACCCCGCGTCGGTCAGGCGCTGGCCCTGCTGCGCCATGGCCGCAAGCTGTCGCTGGACGACCTGTCGCGCCAGGCCGGTGTCTCCAAGTCGATGCTGTCGCAGATCGAGCGCAACCAGGCCAACCCCACGGTGGCCGTGGTCTGGCGTCTGGCCAACGCGCTGGGTGTGCCGCTGACCGATCTGTTGACGCCAGGCGACGCACCAGAGCCACCGGCCATCGCCGCTGTGCCCGCCCATGCCGTGCCCACGCTGCGCAGCCCCGATGGGCAGTGCGAGCTGCGCATCCTGGGACCGATCGAGCTGGCCGGGCAGTTCGAGTGGTACGAGCTGACGATCCAGCCCGGTGGCGTGCTGGCCTCGGAACCCCATGAGCCGGGCAGCCGCGAGCACCTGAGCGTGCTGACCGGCCAGGTCGAAGTCCGCGCCGGCGAGGCGCAACAGCGCCTGGCCGTGGGCGAGACCGCCCGCTACGCGGTGGACCAGCCGCACGCGCTGCGCAACCCCGGCC
>JAFLDI010000510.1 GCA_017302485.1 Burkholderiales bacterium
CAGCGCCCGCGTCGATCGTGGGGCTCCCCGCGCCGCCCGCCCCGCGCCCGCTCCCTGCGCTGAAGATGGCCGAGGAGTCGGCGGCACCGCCCTCCGCCTCCCGTCCGGTGCTGCGCTACCAGGACCTGTCAGGCGCCACCCGCGCCGAGCTGCCCACGCTCAAGCTGGGCGGCGCGATGGTCTCCGACAGCCCCGGTGGCAGCGTGCTGGTCATCAACGACCAGCTGATGCGCGAGGGCGACAGCGTGGTGCCAGGGCTGCTGCTGGAACGCATTGGTCAGAAGAGCGCCCGGCTGCGCTGGAAGGATCAGCGCTTCGACCTTCCCTACTGAATCGAAGTGAGCGCTGGCCGGCGGGGCGCCGTTCGGGCGTTCGTGCTCATCGCTCGAACTTGAAGACGGCCACGCTGGCCATCAGGTTCGGCCACTGGCGCACCACCTCGCCCGACTGCAGGCCGAAGCTGTCCAGGATGTCCAGGCCGTTCTTGCGCGCCAGCACCTCGAAATCGGCGTAGGTGCCCACGCGGATGTTGGGCGTGTCGTACCACTCGTAGGGCAGGGCCTTGGTGACCGGCATGCGGCCGCGCAGCACGGCCAGTCGGTTGGGCCAGTGGGCGAAGTTGGGAAAGCTGACGATGCCCATGCGGCCCACGCGCGCGGTCTCGCGCAGCATGTGCTCGGCATTGCGCAGGTGCTGCAGGGTCTCGAGCTGCAGCACGACATCGAAGCTGCGGTCCTCGAAGAGCTGCAGCCCTTCCTCCAGGTTGAGCTGGATGACGTTGACACCGCGCTGGGCGCAGGCCAGCAGGTTGGCGTCGTCCAGCTCCACGCCGTAGCCGCTGCAGCCGCGGTGCTGCTGCAGGTAGGCCAGCAGCTCGCCGGTGCCGCAGCCCAGGTCCAGCACGCGGCTGCCCTCGGGCACCAGGCTGGCAATGACCTGCAGGTTCTTGTGTTCCGTGCTCATCTCAGAACCCTCCTTCGGTCGCGATCCGCGCAAAGTAGGCGCGCATCACGCCGTGGTAGCGCGGGTCCTCCAGCAAGAAGGCGTCGTGGCCGTGCGGCGCGGCGATCTCGGCATAGCTGGCGTCGATGCGGTTGTCCACCAGCGCCTTGACGATCTCGCGCGAGCGGCCCGCCGAAAAGCGCCAGTCGGTGGTGAAGCTCACCACCAGGAACTTGTTGTTGCGCGCCACCGCAAAGGCCTTGCTCAGGCTGCCGCCATGCGCCGATGCGGGATCGAAGTAGTCCAGCGCACGGGTGATCAGCAGGTAGGTGTTGGCGTCGAAGTACTCACTGAACTTCTCGCCCTGGTGGCGCAGGTAGCTCTCGATCTGGAACTCGATGTCCTGGGTGCTGTAGCCCAGCTCGGCGCTGCGCAGTGCGCGGCCGAACTTCTCCTCCATCGAGTCGTCGCTGAGGTAGGTGATGTGGCCGATCATGCGCGCCACGCGCAAGCCGCGCTTGGGCACCACGCCGTGCGCGTAGAAGTGGCCGCCGTGGAAGTCGGGGTCGGTGACGATGGCGCGCCGCGCCACCTCGTTGAAGGCGATGTTCTGCGCGCTCAGGTTGGGCGCGGTGGCCACCGCCACGCAGTGGCGCAGGCGCTCGGGGTAGCGCAGCGTCCAGGCCAGCGCCTGCATGCCGCCCAGGCTGCCGCCCAGCACCGCGGCCAGCTGGCTGATGCCCAGGCGCTCGATCAGCAGCGCCTGCGCGTCCACCCAGTCTTCCACCGTCACCACCGGAAAGTCGGCGCCGTAGGGCCGGCCGGTGTCGGGGTTCAGGTGCATCGGGCCGGTCGAGCCGAAGCACGAGCCCGGGTTGTTGACACCGATGACGAAGAAGCGGTCGGTGTCCAGCGGCTTGCCGGGGCCCACCAGGTTGTCCCACCAGCCCTCGCTGCGCGGCGTGTCGGCGTACTCGCCGGCCACGTGGTGCGAGGCATTCAGTGCATGGCACACCAGCACCGCATTGCTCTTGTCGGCGTTGAGCGTGCCGTAGGTCTCGTAGACCAGCGTGTAGTCGCGCAGCGAGGCGCCGCTGCGCAGCGGCAGCGGCTGCTCGAAGTGCATGCGCTGTGGCGCGACGTATCCGACGGAAGCCATGGCTTCGGTCCCCCAGAAATGACAAACCCGGCGCCGCCTCAGAAACGGACACCGGGTGCGCCGGGGTCCCTCTTTAGCAGCATTTGTAGAGCGCCCGCAATCCGGAACAAATCGGCGCTGTTGGCCGCAGTCTAGCAGCCTTCGGATTGACGCGCGGTCTGGCCGTGGCCTCGGCGCTGGGTCATCATCCGGCCATGGTCTGAGGAGAACAGGATGAGAATCGCCGCCACCCCGTTGCTGGCGCTGGCTTTGGCCATGGGCGGCTGCAGCGAGCGCCCCGCCACCGGCTGGGCCGGCTATGTCGAGGGCGAGTATGTGCACATCGCCGCGCCGGTGGCCGGCACGCTGCAGGCGCTGCAGGTGCAGGCCGGCCAAACCGTGGCCGCTGGTGCGCCCTTGTTCCACCTGGACGCCCAGCCCGCCGCCGACGCC
>JAFLDI010000511.1 GCA_017302485.1 Burkholderiales bacterium
CCCTCATGGGCCAGGCGCACCAGCAGCGCGGTGATCTCGCGCTGCGGCAGCGCATGGCGCGCCGACTCCTTGCCCACGTACAGGCGCTCGGCCTGCGGCGGCAGCAGCGCCAGCACCTCGGCACCGACCAGGTGGTCGTAGAGCACCAGGCGGGCGCGCTGCAGCGCCTTGACAGCCTTGACCGTCAGCAGTTCGGGATCGCCCGGACCGGCGCCGAGCAGCGTGACCGTGCCAGGGCGGCGCGGTGGATGGTCAAGGTCTCTGGGCATGGCCGCATCTTCGCGAGCCGGGGTCGATGGCGTCCTTGAACCAGTTCAAAGACACCCCCGACCCTGCGGCGGGACCATGCCCACGCTCGCTGCTTCGACGATGGACAGCCGCCCGGCGAGCCCGCCCCCTGCACCGTGCACGGGCCGACCCACGCGCTGCTCCTCGAGGAACGAAGACACACCATGAACGCTCCGACGATTGCCCGGCTCACCGCGATGACCCTCGCGACGCTGCTGGCCACCGGCGCCCTGGCGCAGGACAAGAAGGCCGTCACCCAGCCCGAGATGAACTACCAGGCCGGCGGCTCGCCGCTGGCCAGCGAGCCGATGTACCAGAGCTCGAACCCGAAAGCGCCGCAGATGACGCAGGCCGAGTTCGACAAGGCCCGCCAGATCTACTTCGAGCGCTGCGCCGGCTGCCATGGCGTGCTGCGCAAGGGCGCCACCGGCAAGCCACTGACGCCGGACATCACGCTGGGCAAGGGCACCGACTACCTGAAGATCTTCATCGCCTACGGCTCGCCCGCCGGCATGCCCAACTGGCAGACCAGCGGCGACTTCGACGAGAAGACCGTCGACCTGATGGCGCGCTACATCCAGCAGGATCCTCCGCAGCCGCCCGAGTGGAGCATGGAGGACATGAAGAAGACCTGGAAGGTCATCGTCCCGCCCGAGCAGCGGCCGACGAAGAAGATGAACGACTACAACATCGCCAACATCTTCTCCACCACGCTGCGCGACACCGGCGAGGTGGCGCTGATCGACGGCGACACCAAGCAGATCATCAACATCGTCAAGACCGGCTACGCGGTGCACATCAGCCGCCTGTCGGCCTCGGGCCGCTACCTGTTCGTGATCGGCCGCGACGCCAAGATCAACATGATCGACCTGTGGATGCCCAAGCCCGACAACGTGGCCGAGATCCGCGTCGGCCTGGAGGCGCGCTCGGTGGACACCAGCAAGTTCAAGGGCTTCGAGGACAAGCTGGCGATTGCCGGCAGCTACTGGCCGCCGCAGTACACCATCATGAAGGGCGACACGCTGGAGCCGCTGAAGATCGTCGGCACCCGCGGCATGACGGTGGACAAGCAGGAGTACCACCCCGAGCCGCGCGTGGCCTCGATCGTGGCCAGCCACTTCAAGCCCGAGTTCGTCGTCAACGTCAAGGAGACGGGCAAGACGCTGCTGGTCGACTACTCCGACCTGAAGGCGCTGAAGACCACCGAGATCGAGACCGCCCGCTTCCTGCACGACGGCGGCCTGGACAGCACCCACCGCTACTTCATGGTGGCGGCCAACCAGTCCAACAAGATCGCCGCCATCGACCTGAAGGAAGGCAAGCTGCAGGCGCTGATCGACGTGGGCAAGATCCCCCACCCGGGCCGTGGTGCCAACTTCACGCACCCGCAGTTCGGGCCGGTCTGGGCCACCAGCCACCTGGGCGACGAGACCATCTCGCTGATCGGCACCGACCCCAAGGGCCACCCCAAGCAGGCCTGGAAGGTGGTCGAGACCGTCAAGGGCCAGGGCGGCGGCTCGCTCTTCATCAAGAGCCACCCCAAGTCGACCCACCTGTACGTGGACACGCCGCTCAACCCGGATCCCAAGCTGTCGCAGTCGGTGGCGGTGTACGACGTGAAGAACCTGGCCAAGGGCTTCACCGTGCTGCCGATCGCCGAGTGGGCCGGGTTGACGGATGACGGCGCCAAGCGCGTGGTCCAGCCTGAGTACAACAAGGCGGGCGACGAGGTCTGGTTCTCGGTGTGGAGCGCCAAGAACAAGCAGAGCGCGCTGGTGGTGGTGGACGACAGGACGCTGAAGCTCAAGGCCGTGATCAAGAACCCGCGGCTGATCACGCCGACGGGCCACTTCAACGTCAACAACACCCAGCACGACATCTACTGAGCCGCGGAGGACACCATGAGAACCCTGCTGATCGCCGCCGCGCTGGCGGCAGGCGCCACCGGCGCACTGGCCAACGCCGACGAGGCGCTGAACAAGGCCGGCTGCATGGCCTGCCACGCCAAGGACAAGAAGCTGGTCGGCCCGTCCTTCAAGGACATCGCCGCCAAGTACAAGGGCCAGGACGTGGTCGCCAAGCTGATGGACAAGGTCCGCAAGGGCGGCGCCGGCAGCTTCGGGCCGATCCCGATGTCGCCCAACGGGCCCGACAAGATCAACGACGCCGACCTCAAGGCCGCCGTCGAACAGATCCTCAAGGGCTGAGCATGGCCCGCGCCGCCGTCCTGCTGC
>JAFLDI010000512.1 GCA_017302485.1 Burkholderiales bacterium
TTGCGCCTGGCTGCTCGGGGAGGTGGCAACGGTCAATGTGGTTCCTCAGTTTGCGCTGATCTTCATGCTGGTTTTCGCCGTGCTGGCGGTGCTTGGCCCGGTAGTCACGCGCAGTATCGCTTTCCCAGGTACCTGCTGCAGCGCCGCCGTGCCATGCGCCAGCTGCTGCAGGCGCGCAATGCGCTGCAGTCGGCCCATGACCAGTTGGAGCAGCAGGTGGACGAGCGCACCGCCGAGCTGCTCAGCGCCAACGACGAGCTCAAGCGCCAGATCGCCCAGCGCGAGCTGGCCGAGGACGAACTGATGCAGGCCGGCAAGATGGCGGTGCTGGGGCAGATGTCGGCCGGCATCTCGCACGAGATCAACCAGCCGCTGACCGCCCTGCGCGCGCTGTCGCGCAATGCGCTGCGGCTGCTGGAGGGCGGCCGCCAGCAGGCCGTGGCCGACAACCTGCGCAGCATCGACGAGATGGCCGAGCGCATGGGCCGCATCGTCAACCAGCTCAAGTCCTTTGCGCGCAAGGACAGCCTGCACGCCCAGCCGGTGTCACTGGAGCGCGCTGCACGCAATGTCCTGCTGATGCTGGAACACCGGCTGCACCACGAACCGGTGACGGTGGACCTGGACATGACCGGGGACCTGCAGCTGCGCGCCGACGCCACCCGGCTGGAGCAGGTGCTGCTGAACCTGTGCGGCAACGCGCTGGACGCGCTGGCCGGCCGGCCCGAGGCGCGCATGACGGTGCTGGGCCGGCCGCTGGGCCCCTTGGGTGAGCGGGTGCTGGTGCAGGTGATCGACAACGGCCCCGGCGTGGACGAGGCGGCGATGGCCCGCCTCTTCGAGCCCTTCCACACCACCAAGCCCGCGGGCGAGGGCCTGGGGCTGGGGCTGGTGATCTCGTCGAAAATCGTGGGCGAGATGGGCGGGTCGCTGCGTGCGCACCGCGGTGCGGCAGGCGGCATGGTGTTCGAGTTCGACCTGCCGGCAACGGAAGACAGTCATGTTTGAAGGCTTCAAGGTCCTCTTCGTCGAGGACGATCCCCCGGTGCGTGCCAGCCTGGTGCAAACGCTCGAACTCTCGGGCCTGGAGGTGCAGGCCTTCGGCACCGCCGAGCAGTTGCTGCCGCAGCTGGCCGCCGGTCTGCCGGCGATCGTCATCACCGACGTGCGCCTGCCGGGCATGGACGGGCTGACGCTGCTCGAGCGCATCAAGGTGATCGACCCCGAGATGCCGGTGGTGGTGGTGACCGCGCACGGCGATGTGTCGATGGCGGTGCGGGCGATGCGCGCCGGCGCCTACGACTTCATCGAGAAGCCCTTCTCGCCCGAGCGCTTCGTCGAGACCGCCACCCGCGCGCTGGAGCGCCGGATGATGCGCGTGGCGCTCGATGAGCTGCGCGAGCAGCTGGCCGAGCGCAGCGGCATTGAATCCGTCCTGCTGGGCCAGTCGGCAGCGATGCAGGAGGTCAAGCGCATGATCCTGCGCCTGGCCGCCACCTCGGCCGACGTGATGATCCACGGCGAGACCGGCACCGGCAAGGAGGTGGTGGCGCGCTGCCTGCACGACCACAGCCCGCGGCGCGACCGGCACTTCGTGGCGATCAATTGCGGCGGCCTGCCCGACACCCTGCTCGACAGCGAGCTCTTCGGCCACGAGGCCGGCGCCTTCACCTCGGCCGCCAAGCGGCGCATTGGGCGCATCGAGCACGCCAACGGCGGCACGCTGCTGCTCGACGAGATCGAATCGATGCCGATGCCGATGCAGATCAAGCTGCTGCGCATCCTGCAGGAGCGCCGGCTGGCGCGCCTGGGCTCGAACGAGGAGCTGCCGGTCAACCTGCGGGTGGTGGCGGCCACCAAGTACGACCTGCTGGAGCTGTCCGAGCAGGGGCGCTTCCGTGCCGACCTGTACTACCGGCTGAACGTGGCCGTGCTGCGCCTGCCGCCGCTGCGCGAGCGGCGCGAGGACATCCCGCTGCTGTTCACCCACTTCGTGCGGGCCGCGGCCGAGCGCTACGGCATGCCGCCGCCCGAGCCCAGCGCCGAGCGCCTGCGTGAGCTGATGGCACACGACTGGCCCGGCAATGTGCGCGAGGTGCGCAACATGGCCGACCGCTTCGTGCTGGAGGGCGAGGCCTCACCGCTGCCCGGCGCCGACGAGCGCACGCCGGTGGTGCCGCTGGCGCAGCAGATGGAGCGCGTCGAGAAGGCGCTGATCGAGCAGGCGCTGCGGCGCTGCCAGGGCCGCATGCAGGACGTCATGCAGCAGCTGGGCACGCCCAAGAAGACGCTCTACGACAAGCTGCACCGCCACGGGATCGACCCCGAGCGGTTCCGCTGATCAGGAGGCCGCACGCTGCAGCGCCTGTCGTGCGAGCCGCTCGGCCGCCAGCGCGGCGTCGAGCGGGTGCCGGCACAGGCCGGCGTGCTCGTAGTGGCTGTTCTCGTAGAGGTCACTCAGCACC
>JAFLDI010000513.1 GCA_017302485.1 Burkholderiales bacterium
GGCAGCTGCGGCAGGGCGTCGGCGCCGGCCTGCGGGCTGCGGCCGCTGGCATCGCGCCAGACCAGCAGGTCCAGCCGCTCGCGCCGCTGCAGCTGGCCCAGCAGCTGCACCAGCGCGGTGTCGTCGCGCCGCGCCAGGCCCTCGGCCAGCACGCGCGATTCGGCCAAGGCATTGGTGCTGGCGCCCACCTCGGCCAGCATGCGCTCGAAGTAGCCGTCGGCCACCGCCAGGTCGGAGCGCACCTTGGCCACCAGCAGCCTGTCCAGCGCCTCGTTGCCCCAGACCAGCAGCGCCAGCCCCAGCAGCGGCAGCACCGCCCACAGCGGCAGCAGCACCAGCGCCAGCAGCTTGCGCCGCACCGGCCAGGCCTGCAGCGCGGTCCTCACCTCATCCGCCCCACTCGGCCACGCGGCGCTCCAGCGTGCGCCGCGAGATGCCCAGCGACTGCGCGGCGCGGGTCTTGTCGCCACCCACCGAGGCCAGCACGGCCAGGATGTGGTTCTTCTCCAGCGTCTGCAGGTCGGTGGTCAGCGGCGCCACCGGGGCGGGCGGCGGCGGCGTGCGGGAATCGGTGCGCGCCAGGCCCTGGTACAGCGCCGACACGTTGAGCGCGCCCAGGATCAGCGAGCGCTCGATGAGGTTGCGCAGCTCGCGCACATTGCCGGGCCAGTCGTACTGCGCCAGGAAGGCCAGCTCGTCGGGCGTGACCTCGATCGGCGGCAGGCCCAGCTGCGGCGCCAGCGTGCCGATGAAGTGCTCCACCAGCGCCGGGATGTCCTCCTTGTGCTTGCGCAGCGGCGGCAGGTTGATCTCGACCACCTGCAGCCGGTAGTACAGGTCGGGGCGGAAGCGCCCGGCCTCGACCTCGCGCGCCAGCGGTCGGTGGGTGGCGGCGATGATGCGCACGTCCACCGGCACCTCCTGCTCGCTGCCCACCGGGCGGATGCGGCGCTCCTCCAGCGCGCGCAGCAGCGTGGCCTGCAGCGCCATCGGCAGCTCGCCCACCTCATCCAGGAACAGCGTGCCGCCCTGGGCGTAGACGAACAGGCCGTCGTGCAGCTGGCGCGCGCCGTCGCTGCTGCGCCAGGCGTGGCCGAAGAGCTCGCTCTCGATCAGCTCGGGCGACAGCGTGGCGCAGTTGACCGGCACGAAGGGCCCGGCGGCGCGCGGGCTGTGGTGGTGCAGCGCCAGCGCGGCCAGCTCCTTGCCGGTGCCGGACTCGCCGGTCAGCAGCACCGTGCTGTCCACCCCCGCCACACGCTGGATGGCGGCCTGCAGGCCGCGGATCGCGATCGACTGTCCCACCAGCCCGCCCGGGGCCGGCGTGCGCTGCGACAGGCTGCGCCGCAGCACGAAGTTCTGCCGCCGCAGCTCGGCGCGCTCCAGGCCCTGGCGCAGCGCGTTGAGGATCTGCGTGACGCGGAAGGGCTTGAGGATGAAGTCGCTCGCGCCGGCGCGCAGCGCCTCGATCGCGGTGTCCAGGTCGGCGAAGGCGGTGATCAGCACCGCCTCGCAGGTGTTGCCCTCGGCGCGCAGGCTGCGCAGCCAGCTGATGCCGTCGCGCCCGGGCATGGCGATGTCCAGCACCACCAGGTCGATGCGGTGGCGGCGGGTGAGCTCGTCGGCCTCGTCGGCGTTGGCGGCCACCAGCACCTGGCCGACGCGCGGCGCCAAGGTCTTCTGCAGAAAGCTGCGCATGCCGGGCTCGTCGTCGACCACCAGCACGGTGGCGAGAGGCCAACGTTCGTCGGCAGGAGTCGGTGTGGCAGCGATCACGGCGGGCGGATTCTAGGAGCCGGCGCCGGCGCCGGCCGACGGCTGGGGTACGAGCGGATGCGACGCGCCCAGGGCTGCGACAAGTTGTCGCAAGGGGCGCGCCAAAATGGCCAATCACATCCGGGCTGCTGCGGATGTTCAAAGGGTTAGCACTGAGTTCTCATGTGGTACACCCATGCAACTGTGTGCATAGCACCAAGCGTCGAAGGGACACTCATGGACAAGGACAAGACCAAGCCGGCCGCGGTGTCGCGCCGGACGCTGTTTGCCGGTGCCGGCACCGCCGGTGCCCTGGCCGCTGCGGCCGCAGCGTTGCCGCTGGCCCGACCTGAAGCCACCCCGGTGGCCGCCCAGCCGGCCGAGCCCCAGGGCGAGGGCTACCGGCTCAGCGAGCACGTGCGCCGCTACTACCAGACCACCCGGGTCTGAGGCCCATTTCGCCTGCGCGCCCGGCGTGGCCGGTGCGGCGCGGGTTCCATCGCGTTCGAGGACACGACATGCTGCTCACCCGCAGATCCGAATCCGCCGGCACGACCGCCTCCGCGTCGTCGCTGGTGTCCAGCCTGGCCCGGGGCATCTCCCGCGCCATTCCCACGATGGACCGCCGCGCCTTCCTGCGCCGCTCGGGCCTGGGCGTGGGCGCCGGCCTGGCGGCCAGCCAGCTGACCCTGGTGCAGCGCGCC
>JAFLDI010000052.1 GCA_017302485.1 Burkholderiales bacterium
GAGATTCTAAATTAAAATCTAAAAGTACTGTCAGCAACTTTGGATAGAAGTCTTTTGAGGGATTGATTCGCTCCAAAAGTTATTTTATAATTGAGACATTAATTTCTCATATATTTACAAAGAACTCAGCGCCAGCTCGACCTGCACGGCCTGCGCCGCGACGAGGCCCGCGAGAGCCTGGCCCACTTCATCCGCGAGGCCCACCAGCACAGCCACCGCTGCGTGCGCGTGATCCACGGCAAGGGCCATGGCTCGCCCGGCAAGCAACCGGTGCTCAAGGCCAAGGTGCAGCGCTGGCTGGCGCAGCGCCAGGAGGTGATTGCCTTCGCGCAGGCCAGCGGGCCGCAGGGCGGTGCCGGGGCGCTGATCGTGCTGCTGGCCAGCCGGCAGCGCTGAACCGCTCGCCCCTCAGCCCGGGATCTCGGGCTCGACCAGGCGGGCCAGATGCGCCAGCGACTCCTGCCAGCCCAGGATGCACATCTCCACCGGAATCACTTCCGGGATCCCCTCCTGCGTGACGCTCAGCTCGGTGCCGCAGACCACGGCCCGCAGTTGCACGGTGACCGTCATCTCGCCGGGCAGGTTGGCGTCGTCGAAGCGGTCGGTGTAGCGCAGCCGTTCGTTCGGCACCAGCTCCAGGTACTCGCCGCCAAAGACATGGCTGTGGCCGGTGCCGAAGTTGCGAAACGACATCCGGTGCGTGCCGCCGACCCGGGCGTCCAGATGGTGCACCTGGGCCGTGAAGCCATCCGGCGGCAGCCAGCGCGCCAGTGCGTCGGGCTCGAAGAAAGCCCGGTAGACAAGCTCGGGCGGCGCCTTGAGGATGCGGTGCAGTCGGACGGTGCCTGTGGCCATGATCGGGCGTCTTTCGACAATGGAGGTGGTTTCTGGACGACGATCCAGTGTCCCCCGAATCGACAGTGCCTTGCCAGCAGGAGTCCTGCCATGCCCCGCTACCTGATCTCCTTCGACGACGGCGCGATGGACCACATCCCCGACGCCGACTGGCCCGCCGTCGGCGAGGCCGCGCACGCCGTGCTGCGCGAGGCCAAGGCCGCCGGCGTCTGGATCTTTGGCGGCGGCCTGCAGCGTCAGCAGGCCGCCATCGTGGCGCCGGACGGCACCGTCACCCCCGGTCCGGTGCCCGAACGCAAGGCGGTGGTGGGCGGCTTCTCGGTGCTTGAGGTGGCCACCCGCGACGAGGCGCTGACCTGGGCGGCGAAGATCGCGCGTGCCTGCCGCTGTGCGCAGGACGTGCGGGAGATCATGTTCGATCCGGAGTCCTGAGGCGTGAGCTGAGCTCAGGCCGCCGGGGCCTGGGCCACGCAACGCAGCGCCGCCAGCGCACGGGCCCCGAAACCACCGCTCAGGACGCCCAGCACCGCGCTCATGCCCGCGATGAAGGCCAGGTCGTGCAGCATCGGCGAGTGCACCGCCATGGCCGCGCCCAGCACGAACTTGGCCATGAAAATCCCCATCAACAGCGCCAGCGGCACCCAGCTGCCCGGCATGCGCACCAGCTCACCCACGGCCGTCAGGCCGCGCGCCGTGAAGTGCCGGGCGCCCAGGGTCATCGACAAGGCATAGCCCAGCAGCCACAGTCCCAGCGCCAGCGGCGCCAGCCCGAAGGTGCCGACCAGGCCGTAGAGCGAGAAGGCAAACATGCCCAGCGCGACCCACAGCAGCTTGCCGGGGCGGACCGTGCGCGGCAGCGACAGGCGGTAGCCCAGCCAGGCCAGCGCGACGAACAGGACGGGCACCCAGGCGGGAACAGAAGCGGTCATGACAGTCTCCAAAGCATGAATCGATGGCGTGACTGTCGCGGCCCTGAGGCCGTGGCGCAGCGGTCCTGCGACGAAACGCCGGCGACAGGCGCGAATGGCGCCCGGTGTGGCGCCAGATGGGGCCACTCAACCCGGCGTGTTGCGCATCCAGTCCGCCGTCTCGAACAGGCTCTTCTCGAGCCGCTCGGCCAGCGTGCGCTCCACGCCCACCTCCTGCATCGCCTGGAACATGCAGGCCAGCCACTGGTCGCGCTCGACACTGCCGATCCTGAACGGCAGATGCCGCGCGCGCAGCCGCGGGTGGCCGAAGCGCTGGACGAAGTGGTCAGGGCCACCCAGCCAGCCGCAGAGGAACCAGAACAGCTTGTCGCGGGCGTCGGTCAGCGTGCTGCCATGCACGGCGCGCAGGCGGGCGTAGGCCGGCTCCAGGTCCATCAGGTCGTAGAAACGGTCGACCAGGGCGCGCACGCCAGGTTCGCCGCCGAGGCGGTCGAAGGGCGTGGGGCCGGGCGGGGGGACGTCGTCGGGGTGGTCTGCGGTGCTCACGTGGCCAGGCGGGTGGCCACAGCCACCACGGCCTGGGCGGCGGGGCTCCCCGGGAAGCATTCGAGCAGCAATTGTCGCCGCTTGACGGCCTCACGCACGTTGGGGTCGACCGGCAGCTCGCCGACGAAGGCCAGCTTGACCGGCTCGGACAGGCCCGGGGTGACATAGCGGTCCACCACCTGCTGCAACTGGCCGCGGATGGTGCGGCCTTCGCCGCTGCGGCTGACCTGGTTGACCAGCAGCTGCAGGTCGCGCCGGCCCTGGGTGGTGGCCAGGACCTTGATGGTGGCATAGGCGTCGGTCAGCGAGGTGGGCTCGGGCGTGGCCACCACCAGCACCTCATCGGCCAGCGACACGGTGTAGAGCACCACATCGGAGATGCCGGCGCCGGTGTCGAGCAGGATGCGGTCAAAGCGCGGGCGGACCTTCTGGATCACGTCGGTGAGCTGGTCGCGGACCTCGGGCGTCAGGCGCGAGTACTCGACCATGCCCGAGCCGGCCAGCAGCACCGAGAAGCCGCCGGGCGCCGGCAGGATGGCGTCCTCCAGCGTGTTCTTGCCGGTGAAGACGTCGTGCAGCGTGACCTTGGGAAAGAGGTTCAGCACCACGTCCAGGTTGGCCAGGCCCAGGTCGGCGTCCAGCACCAGCACGCGCTCGCCCTGGCGGGCCAGGGCCGCGGCCAGGTTGGCCGAAACAAAGGTCTTGCCCACGCCGCCCTTGCCGCTGGTGATGGCGGTGATCTGGGCGCGTCGGTCGGAGGGTGCGGTCGTCATGATTGATCCCAGCTCGGGCCGCCGAACAGCATGCCCTTCTCCTCGGCGCTCACCAGCGACACCGGGGTCGGTTCCAGACAGGTGCGGTTGCGGCCCTCGGCCTTGGCACGGTAGAGCTGCAGGTCGGCGCGCTCGATCCACAGCGTGGGTGAGGAGCGCACCCACTGCGGTGCGTAGGCACCGCCAATGCTGACGGTCACGCCCAGGTGCTGCTGGGGGCTCAGTGCAATCGTCTGGCCTTCCAGCCGGGCACGCAGGCGCTCGGCCACGGCCTGGCCAAAGGCCGGCGGGCAGTTGGGCAGCACGATGGCGAACTCCTCGCCGCCGATGCGCGCGGGCAGGTCCATCGGGCGCACGCAGTCGCGCAGCGTGTCGGCCACGGACTGGATGACGACGTCACCGGCCGGGTGGCCGTAGGTGTCGTTGACCTGCTTGAAATGGTCGATGTCGAGCAGCAGCAGCAGCGCCGGCTCTCCGGAACGCGCCACGCGGTCGATCTCGCGGCCCAGCGCGGCCTCGAAGGCGCGGCGGTTGGGCAGGCCGGTCAGGGCGTCGCGGCTGGAGAGGTCGCACAGCGCGTCGATCACGCCCTGCAGCCAGGCCACGCTGCCCGGCGCCCCCGGCAGCGCGGCATGGCCCGACTGCTGCAGCAGTTGCAGCGCCGAGTCCAACCGCAAAGCGGTGGTGTCCGACAGACGGGTGGCGAGTGGAGGCGTCACGGCGGCAGGGTGGGCGGTGGGCCGGACACTGCGGGCAGGGTCCGGAAGCTGCGGATCAGTCTAGCAGCGCCCCCCACCCGGCCAGGCGCCGGAAAAGCCCCCCAAAGCCGGTGCAACTCCACCCGCCACACCCCGCCCGCAGCCGCAAGACTGTGGGTCATGACGCAGGAGAGCGCCCGGCCGCTGCCTGCCCCTCCAGTGGACCACCGCGCGCGCACCGATGAACCAGCTTGTCGAGATCCAACGCCAAGGCGAGGAGGCCGAGCAGGAGTTCGCCTTCGGCACCGCCGACTTTGAGCGCACCCGCCAACTGATCTACCAGCGCGCCGGCATCAGCCTGCACGACGGCAAGCGGGCCATGGTCTACAGCCGCTTGTCGCGCCGCCTGCGCGAAACCGGCCACCGCAGCTTTGCCGAGTACCTGCGCTGGCTGGAGAACGGCGCGGGCGAGTCCGAGTGGCAGGAGTTCATCAACTGCCTGACCACCAACCTGACCTCCTTCTTCCGCGAGGAGCATCACTTCCACGCCTTGACCGAGGCGCTGCGCGCCCACCCGGCCGGCAAGCCGGTGCGCCTGTGGTGCAACGCCGCCTCCACCGGCGAGGAGCCCTACTCGCTGGCGATGGTGCTGTCCGAGGTGCTGGGCAGCGGTGCAGGCTGGAAGCTGATGTGCAGCGACATCGACACCAAGGTGCTGGCCACCGCCCAGAAGGGCGTCTACGCGGCCGATGCGCGCGGCCTGTCGCCCGAGCGGCTGCGGCGCCATTTCATGCGCGGCACCGGGCCCAACGCCGGCTTCATCCGCGTCAAGCCTGAGCTGGCGCGCCAGGTCGAGTTCCGGCAGTTCAACCTGATGGCCACGCAGTGGTCGCTGGGTGAGCCCTTCGACATGGTCTTCTGCCGCAACGTGATGATCTATTTCGACCACGCCACGCAACGCAAGGTGCTGGAGCGCATCCACGGGGTGATGCGGCCCGGCGGCCTGCTGTTCGTCGGCCACTCCGAGAACTTCACCGACTCGCGCGACCTGTTCCAGCTGCGCGGCAAGACCATCTACCAGCGCAGCTGACACCCCGATCACCCAGCCCCACCGAGACGCCCATGGCCCTGATGTCCGCTCCCCTCTCGCCCCGGCCCGCCGCGCCCCTGGCCCGACCGCCGGCTTCGCTGTCGCTGGGATCGCCGGCCGGCTCGCGCCTGGAGCGGCTCAAGGCCGCCTCCCGCAAGCCCGGCGAGGCCTCGTTCTTCTTCTACGACGCCCACTTCAAGAACGAAGCGGTCAAGGTGCTGCCGGGTGAGTACTACGTCGACACCGAGGACCTGCTGGTGATGACCACGCTGGGCTCGTGCATCGCCGCCTGCCTGTGGGACCGCGAGAAGCGCATCGGCGGCATGAACCACTTCATGCTGCCCGAGGGCAGCGGCGACAGTGGCCGCTACGGCAGCTACGCGATGGAACTGTTGATCAACGAGATGATGAAGCGCGGCGCCTCGCGCCTGACGATGGAAGCCAAGATCTTCGGCGGTGGCGCGGTGATCAGCGGCATGAACTCGATCAACGTGGGTGAGCGCAACACCGAATTCGTCACCCAGTTCCTGGCCACCGAGCGCATTCCCATCGTCTCGAAGGACGTGATGGACGTCTACCCGCGCAAGGTTTGCTTCCTGCCAGCCAGCGGCAAGGCCATGGTCAAGCGCCTGGCGCCGACCAACGCCGAGGCCCTGGTGGCGCAGGAACGCGCCGCGGCCCAGAAGGTGGTGCCGGCCAGCACCGGTGGCGGCTCGATCGACCTGTTCTGAGCCTGACCCAAGCGAGGACACATGATGACCAAAACCCGCGTCGTGGTGGTCGACGACTCGGCCCTGGTGCGCAACCTGCTGGCCGAGATCATCAACCGGCAGCCGGACATGCAGTGCATCGGCGCTGCCGCCGACCCGTTCGCCGCCCGCGAAATGATCCGCAACCTCAACCCCGACGTGATCACGCTGGATGTGGAGATGCCGCGCATGGACGGCATTGACTTCCTGGCCCGCCTGATGCGGCTGCGACCGATGCCGGTGGTGATGGTCTCCACGCTGACCGAGCGCGGCGCCGAGGTGACGCTCAAGGCCCTGGAGCTGGGGGCGGTGGACTTCGTCGCCAAGCCCAAGGTGGGCATCTCCGACGGTCTGCGGCAGCTGGCCGAGGAGATCACCGACAAGGTGCGCATCGCCAGTCGGGCGCACATCCGGCGCCTGCCGCCGTCCACCGCGGCACAGGCCGGCTCAGCGCCAGCGGCCTCGATCCCCCATGCACCCACGCTCAGCCTGGGCCGGGTGTCGACCGAGAAGCTGATCTTCATTGGCGCCTCCACCGGCGGCACCGAGGCCACCAAGGAGGTGCTGGTCAACCTGCCGCCCGACTCTCCCGCGGTGGTGATCACCCAGCACATGCCGCCCGGCTTCACCCGCAGCTATGCGGCGCGGCTGGACGGGCTGTGCAGGATCCGGGTGAAGGAGGCGGTGGACGGCGAGCGCATCCTGCCTGGCCACGCCTACATCGCCCCGGGCGGCCTGCACCTGAGCGTGGAGCGCTCGGGCGCCAACTACATCGCCCGCGTGCGCGACGGCGAGCCGGTCAATCGCCACAAGCCCTCGGTCGAGGTGCTGTTCGAGTCCGCCGCCCGCGTGGTCGGCCCCAATGCCTTCGGCATCATGCTGACCGGCATGGGCGGCGACGGCGCCAAGGCCATGAAGGCCATGCGCGACGCCGGCGCCTACAACTACTGCCAGGACGAGGCCAGTTGCGTGGTCTTCGGCATGCCACGCGAGGCGATCAACCACGGCGCGGCCAACGAGGTGCTGCCGCTCACCCAGATCGCGTCCAAGCTGATCGAGCGCCTGCGTGCCACGCACGGGGCGATGCTGCACCGGGTCTGACCGCTCACAAGCCGGCGCGCGCCGCCACGCCGGTGGCCGGGAAATCGGTGAACACGCCGTCAACACCCAACCGCATGTAGTAGGCCATCTCCTGCTGCGGGCTGGCAAATCCATAGCCGCTGGCGTCGTCGCGGAAGGTCCAGGTGTGGACCTGCAGACCGCGCTCGTGGGCGCGCTCGATCACCCCGGTGGAGCCGATCAGCCGACGGTCATTGATCGTCAGCCGACCGTCGCCATCGCGGTCGATGCCGTCGTCCACGGTGGTCACCAGGTAGGGCTTCCAGGGACCCACCGCGTCGGCGTAGCCCTTGACGAAGTCCAGCCCCTTGTCGCTCAGCAGGTCGGCGAAGGTGCGCGGATCACCCTTGACCACGAAGTCGTAGGGCTGGCGGTAGGGCGCGACCAGCGACATCGAACCGTCGGCCTTGACATCGTCAGCGTCGATCAACTGCACCAGGCGGATGCTCGTACGGGTGCGCAGGTACTGCAGGTTCGACACCTCGAAGGACTGGATGAACACCGGGGCGTCGGCGCGGTTGCCCCAGGCCGTGTGCAGCGCCGCGACCAGCTTGTCCTCGAAGACATTGGCGCCGAACTGCTCGGCATGGAACGTCGAGTGCTTGATCTCGGGGTAGATGCCGACCGTGCGGCCGGCGCCCTGGGCCAGCGCGATGACCTCGGCCAGCGTCGGGATCTCGTACAGGCCATCGTAGGCGGTTGAGCGGCCGGCGCGCGACTGCCTGGCCCGCAGGGTCTTGATCTCGGCCAGCGTGAAGTCGCCTGCGAAGTAGGCGGTGGTCTCTACACCATCGACCAGGCGGGTGCGCATGCGGCTGGCCGGAAACTTGTCGGCTACATCGGTCGTGCTGTCGAGCATGGGCTCGTGGCGGGCGACCATCTCGCCATCGGCGGTGAGCACCAGGTCGGGCTCGATGAAGTCGGCACCATCATCGATCGCGCGCTGGTAGCTGGCCAGCGTGTGCTCGGGTCGCAGGCCTGAGGCGCCGCGGTGGCCGATGACCAGCGTCGGACGGCCGTCGAGCGTGGTGACGGTGTCGCCGCCATTGCAGGCCTGCAGGGCCAGCGCGACAGTGGCCAGCGCAATGCCGCGCCAGAGGGGGGTGTGCATGGAGATCCTCCTGGGGTCGTCGTGGAACGTCCGCCGCGGTGGCGGGCGTTCCGGACATGCTCGCCACACAGGGTGACCGGACCGTGACGCGCCGGTGGCACGCCGATGTCAGAGGAAGCGCTCCTGCAGATCGCTGAGGAAGTCGAAGCCGCGACCGGTGGGCCGCCACCAGCGGCCCTGCGGCGTGTCCAGCGGCTCGACAAGACCCTCGGCCGCGGCCGCCTCCAGGCGTGGCAGCACCGCCGAGGGCGGCAGTCCGGTGCGCTCCATGAACAGCGCTTCCTCGAAGCCCTCGCGCAGCCGCAGCGCGTTGAGCATGAACTCGAAGGGCAGCGCCTGGCGGCCGACCTCGTCCTCATTCGAGGTGGCGCGGCCGGCCAGCGCCTCGCGCACATAGGCCGCCGGTTCGCGCCACTTGATGGTGCGCAACACGCGGTGTGGAAAGCTCAGCTTGCCATGCGCGCCAGCGCCCAGGCCCAGGTAGTCGCCGAACTGCCAGTAGTTCAGGTTGTGGCTGCAGCGGTGACCGGGACGGGCGTATGCCGAGACCTCGTAGCGCTGCAAACCTGCCGCGGCAGTACGCTCGGCCAGGCGGTCCAGCATCATCGCGGCGGTGTCGTCGTCGGGCAGCACCGGCGGGTGCCGCGCGAACAGCGTGTTGGGCTCCAAGGTCAGGTGGTACAGCGACAGGTGCGGCGGAGCAAAGGCCAGGGCCTGGTCCAGATCACGGTCCAGCGCGGCCAGGTCCTGGCCAGGCAGCGCGTACATCAGGTCGAGGTTGAAGGTGTCGAAGACCTCGGCGGCCAGCGTGGCGGCGGCGATCGCCTGGCCGCGGTCGTGCACGCGGCCCAGGGCCTTCAGCGCAGCGTCGTCAAAACTCTGCACGCCGATCGACAGCCGGGTCACGCCCGCGGACCGGAAGGCCCGGAAACGCCCCTGCTCGAAGGTGCCCGGGTTGGCTTCCAGCGTGACCTCGCAGCCGGCCTGCAGCGGCAGCAGGCTGCGCAGGTCGGACAGCAGGCGCTCGATGCCCTCGGGCGAGAACAGGCTGGGTGTGCCGCCGCCGATGAAGATGCTGTGCACGCTGCGGCCCCAGACCAGCGGCAGGCTCTGCTCCAGGTCTGCGCGCAGGGCCTCCAGGTAGCGCGCCTCGGGCAGGCCGTCGGCGGGCGCGGCATGCGAGTTGAAGTCGCAGTACGGGCATTTCTGCAGACACCAGGGCAGGTGCACATAGACCGACAGCGGCGGCGGCGCGCCCAGTTGCAGCGTGCCGGGGCGCAGATAGCGCGACAGCAGCTCGTCCATGCGGATCAGAGCCCCCAGGCGGCGCGCATCAGCGCCACCATCTTGGCAGCGGCCAGCGCGCGGTGGCTGTGGGCGTTCTTGACCTCGACGGCCAGTTCGGCCACGGTCTGGCCGAAGGCCGGGATGAACATCAGTGGGTCATAGCCGAAGCCGCCCTGGCCCTGGCGCGTGCCAAGGATCTCGCCGCCCCAGCGGCCGAAGGCGATCAGCGGCTCGGGGTCGTCGGCGCTGCGCAGCGCCACCAGCGCGCAGACGAAGCTGGCGCGACGCTGGTCCAGACCGGCCAGACGCTGCAGCAGCAGCGCGTTGTTGGCTTCGTCCTGCAGCGCGCGGCGGGCCTCGCGGTCCAGTCCGTCAGGGGCGTGCAGCGGCGCAAAGACGGCGCTTTGCACACCGGGGTGGCCGCCCAGCGCGTCCACGCACAGGCCGCTGTCATCGGCGATCGCCGGAAGGCCGGTGGCCTGGGCGGCATGGCGTGCCTTGGCCAGCGCGTTCTCGACGAAGGTGATGTGCGGCTCCTCCGCCTCGGCCACGCCCAGGCTGCCCTGCGTGACCAGATCGATCGGCAGCGCACCGAACAGCGCCGACAGCTCCTTGAGCTTCTTCGCGTTGTTGGAGGCCAGGACCAGCTTCACCGCCTCAATCCTTGACCAGAGGCAGCGCCAGTGCATCCTGCTGCGCCTGCACCAACGTGGCGATGCCGTCGGCGGCCAGTTGCAGCAGCGCGTCCATCTCGGCACGGCTGAAGGGCACGCCCTCGGCGGTGCCCTGGACCTCGACGAAGCCGCCCGAGCCGGTCATCACCACATTCATGTCGGTGTCGCAGGCCGAATCCTCGGTGTACTCCAGGTCCAGCAGCGGCGTGCCCTGGACGATGCCCACGCTGATCGCGGCCACGGGCTCGCGGATCGGATCGGTCTTCAGCGCGCCGCTTGCCAGCAGACCGTTGACCGCGTCACGCGCCGCCACAAAAGCGCCGGTGATCGCCGCCGTGCGGGTGCCGCCATCGGCCTGCAGCACATCGCAGTCCAGCGTGATCGTGCGCTCGCCCAGCGCCTTCAGATCAAACACCGCGCGCAGCGAGCGGCCGATCAGGCGCTGGATCTCCTGCGTGCGGCCGCTTTGCTTGCCCTTGGCGGCCTCGCGGGCACCACGGGTGTGGGTGGCGCGCGGCAGCATGCCGTACTCGGCCGTGACCCAGCCCTCACCGCTGCCCTTCTGGTGCGGCGGCACCTTTTCTTCCACGGAAGCGGTGCACAGCACCCGAGTCTGGCCGAACTCGATCAGCACCGAGCCCTCGGCATGGCGCGTGAAACCGCGGGTGATACGCAGCGGGCGCAGGGCGTTGACGGCGCGATCGGCGCTGCGTTGGTAGCTCATGTCAGTCTCTCGAAGTGGCACGGCCGGCGCTGCAGGGCGCCGGCCGCATGGGGGTGGCTTGGCTCAGGTGGGTTTGCGGGCCGAGCGCTGGATGGCCTCGTTGATCTCGCGGATCGAGCGTTCGATCTCGGCCTCGTCCAGATCGGCCAGCAGGCCCTCGCCCACACTGGCCTGGATGGTGGAGGCGAAGACATCCTCGCCCAGCGTCCGGGTGGAGATGCCCTGGGTGGAATCGGTGTCCTCGGCGGCCTCCCACTCGACCACCAGCACGGTCACGTTGTCAGAATGGCTGCCACCGTTGCGCAGCGCCTGCTCGACCAGCTCGGGCACGGCGTCGGACAAGGGACGCTGGGTCAGCGTGTCGACGATCTCATCGTCGGGCACCACGCTCCACAGGCCATCGGAGCACAACACCAGGCGGTCACCAGGCCGCAGCACCGTGGGGCCGGCGGTGTCGACCACCGGCTTGCCGGGGCTGCCCAGGCAAGTGAACAGCACCGAGCGGTTGAAGTTGGCCTCGATCGGCACCACCTGGGCCAGCGTCTGCTGCAGCTCGGCATAGCTGTGGTCGCGCGTGCGGGCATTGAGCTGGCCGCCACGCACCAGGTACAGGCGCGAGTCGCCGCAGTGGGCCCAGTAGGCCGACTTGCCCTGGATCACGCAGGCCACGACGGTGGTGCGCGGCGTGTCGACCAGGCCTTTCTCGGTGGCGTAGCGAAGCAGCTGGTGGTGACCGGACAGGATGGCGTCCTGCAGGAACTTGGTCGGGTTCTTCAGGACCGGCTTGGCCTCGCGCTGGAAGGTGGAGGCCAGGGTCTGCAGCGCCAGTTGAGCGGCCACCTCGCCTTCGGGGTGGCCACCCATGCCGTCGGCCAGCGCGAACAGGCCCGAGTCACGCGTGTAGCAATAGCCCATGCGGTCCTCGTTGAGCTCGCGGCCGCCCTTGCGGCTGATCTGGTAGACGGAGAATCGCATGGTGGCTCGGCTCAGAGGCTGAGAGTTTTTCGATCGTGCCCGACAGGCGCCTGCAAACGCCTCCGATCTAGGCGCAAAGCGCAGCCATAGCTCGGGCTATGGCGAGCATTTGCAACGACGAGCGGGGGCGTTTTCAGGTGAAAGGCGGGCATGAGTGAAAGACTTTCAGCCTCTCAAGTCCGGGCGCCGGACTTCAGGTTCTCGATCTGCAGCTTCAGGCGTTCAGTGAAGCTCAGCGCGGTGTAGCGGCGCTCGGTCTCGCGCGACAGCTCCTTCTGCAGCGCAAACACGCTTTGCGGCCGTGACAGCGGATCCAGCGACATGCACCATTCGGCCACCTCGATCAGGTTGTCGGAGTAGGTGTTGCGCATGCGCGAGAGCGACATCGGCAGGCGGTCCTTCTCGATGCGCTGCGGCGCATCGGCTGGCGGGTAGCCCTGCATGCTGGCGTAGATGCAGGCACCGATCGCGTAGATGTCGGTCCAGGGGCCCAGACTGCCGTCGCGGCGGTACATCTCGGGGGCGGCGAAGCCCGGCGTGTACATCGGACGGATGAAGTTGCCTTCCTTGGACAGCACCTCGCGCGCCGCGCCAAAGTCCAGCAGCACCGCCTTGTTGTCGTTGGTGATGAAGATGTTGGCCGGCTTGATGTCCAGGTGCAGCATCTTGTGCTGATGGACGATGCGCAGACCGCGCAGGATCTCGTCGAAGAGGCTGCGGATGGTGGACTCGCGGAAGACCTTCTCGCGCTTCAACTCGCGCGCGGTGACGATGAAGTCCTGCAGCGTGTCGCCCTGCAGGTAGTTCATCACCATGTAGACGGTCTCGTTCTCGCGGAAGAAGTTCAGCACCGAGACCACGCTGGCGTGGGAGATCTGCGCCAGCGCGCGGCCTTCCTCGAAGAAGCTCTTCAGGCCCAGGCGGTACAGCGGCTGCTTCTCGGGGCGCACGCGCGGGATCAGCTCACCGGCGGAGCGCTCGGCCAGCGAGGCCGGCAGGTACTCCTTCAGGGCCACCAGGCGGCGCTGCTCGTCCTCGGCCAGGTAGACCACGCCAAACCCGCCAGCGGCCAGCTTCTTGATGATCTGGTAGCCGCCGACCACGGTGCCGGCGGGCAACGGCGCGGGTTTGGGCTTGGACATAATGAGGCTTTGGCTAGGCGGGAAAAGCGCGATGGCAGTCTACAGCATGACCGGTTTCGGCAGCGCCGCGGCCACCCCGTCCACCGAGGGGGGAGCAGCCTCGGGCGGTGTGCAGATCGAGGTGCGTTCGGTCAACAGCCGCTTCCTGGATCTGGCCTTCCGCCTGCCCGACGAATTGCGCCAGATCGAACCCGCGCTGCGCGAGGCGCTGACCGCGGCCTTGCGCCGCGGCAAAGTGGAAGTGCGCGGCAGCCTGGGTCGCGGTGGCGACGACAGCCTGCCTCAGCCCTCGTCCGAGCAGCTCTCGCGCCTGGCACGGCTGGAATCGCAGGTGGCCTGCTGGCTGCCCAAGGCGGCGCCGCTGAGCGTGCACGAGGCGCTGCAATGGTGCCGCGGCAGCGCGGGCGCCGCCCCGCGCGAATCGCTGGACGAACTGGCCCTGCAGGCAGGCCGCCAGGCGATCATCGCCCTCAAGGACGCCCGTGCCCGGGAGGGCGAGCGGCTGGTGGCCATCCTGATGGAGCGCATCGACGCCCTGCGCGCGCTGGCTGCCCAGGCCGCCCCGCTGATCCCGGCGGTGGTGAAGAAGCAGCAGGAGCGCTTCCTGGATCGCTGGAACGAGGCGCTGGACAGCGCCGGCGCAGGCGCCCAGGTCAGCGCCGAGTCGGCGCGCGACCGCGCGCT
>JAFLDI010000053.1 GCA_017302485.1 Burkholderiales bacterium
CCAGGCCCGCGCCCGCACCCCGCTCGGCCCCGGCACCGCGCCCGGCGCCCAAGTCGAGCACGGGGTTTGACGACATGGATGACGATATTCCGTTCTGAGGGCTTGTCTCGGAACGGGCCGAACGAGGCCCCAGGTGCTGGGCGCCTGGGGCTTTTTTGTGGGCGGGTCGCGGTGGTCCGAGCGATGCCCGGGGGACGCTGAAGGCGTCTTCAGCGCCGGACCGGGGACGCCCGGTCCGGTGGCCTGCCGTGCCAGGCCGAGGCAGCCATCTCGAGCGGCTTCGTTCAGGACGGCCTCATGGGCCCAGCAGTTCGCTGATGCTGGGGCGTTCCAGGAACCTGCCCGTGTCGTCCGGCCCGCGAAACGGCGCCAGATCGACCGGCCCGAAGAACGGGTCCTTCACGCGCAGGCAGGCATACAGCGGGTGCTGGTTGCTGGCGCCGATGGACTGAAAGACCTTGCCTTCCGAGGCCGTCACCTGCACCTTGGCGTCGGGCGTTGCCAGCGACGCCACAGGGACCGGAACGGGCAGTTCCGACTTGGCCGCCAACTCCACCTTGGCCGCCTTGTCTTCGGAGATCAGCACGGTGGTGCGCGCGGCCGTGTGCACGGCCTCCACGATCAGCCACTCCTTCTTCCAGCGCTTGCGCTCATAAAGACCCAGTACGGCCGCCGTGACCTCCGGGCGGTTGCCCAGGCGGTGCACCTTCAGGCCACTGGCGTGAAACAGAAAGGCCCCGTCGCCGGTGAACTGGATGGACATGCGCAGCTCGCCCACCGCCCCGGCCGATGCCCCCGCACTGGTGCTCAGTTGCACCCCATTGCGCGAGGTGAATTGCACATCGGACGCGTTGTCCGCCACCTCCACCTGGCAGGGGATCTGAAAGTCGCTGAGCCGGGCTTCGCGCCGGAAGCGGCCCTCCTCGAACACGCCCACATCGCCCACCTCTATCGGGTCGCCAGGCAACCAGGTGGCAAAGAACCCGAAGTTCTCGTACATCTCTGTCTGGTAGGTCTTCACGGGGCTGCCCATGGTGGCTCCTTCAGGTCAAGGGGGTGATACTCAACCGCGCTGCGCACGCACGTCAAGCAGGTGAACCAGGCGTACGTCCGGCCTCGTCAGCAACTTCGCCGAAATGCTGCGGGCTGCCGTGAAATCAAGCAACTTGTCCTGCCGCTCGTCTCGCTCTTCGATCGTCACGGCCGAGTCGGCCTCCACCACTCCGGTGGCTTCGAAGATCTCGGCATCGCCCGCGGCGATCGCCTGGCGCAGTACGCCCAGGTTGCGGTCTGGCCAGGGGGGTTCATGGCTGGCCCGGTATCCCACCAGGGCGTGGCTGGCCGTGCCTACGGTCACCACCACGATCAGCGGACTCATGCCGGCGGCTTCCAGCATGGCGGCGAACATGCAGGCCATGTCCAGGCAGGTGGCGGCACTGCTTTGGTAGATCAGTGCCGGCGTCCGGATCTTCTGCATCCCCGACGGTGTACCGTCTTGCGCTTCGATCTCGTATACGAAGCGGTGGCGCTTGAACTGGTCATACAGCGCCCGGCAGACCCGGAAGTCACGATCGCGGCCGCTGGCCCGCACAAAAGCGTCGCGATCGACCTTGCGTGCACGGTTCACTTCGTCCTGAACAAGGCCGTCCGCCGTCAGCACATGCCGAACCAGGCCGCAGCCGTCGGCCACTTGCCACAGCTGCTTGTCGTCAGCGGTCCACTGCGTGGTGCCCAGCTGGCGAGCCGCCACGGCCGCCGAGCCCTTGTCGCGGGCGATGTCCACCGGCTGAACCATGCCGCCCTTGAAGCTGTCGATCTGCTGTTGAACTGCCACCAGCAGGTCGGCCTCGCTCTTCCAGGCCATGGCGCCATGCAATGTGGGCTCGCAGGCCGTGGCGTGGGGGTCGAAATGCATCCGCAGCGAGGGGATGCAATGGGCGTGGGCCATGGCCAGCGCCAGATGGGCCTGGGACGAACGCGGACCCAGCAGGAACACGCACAGGCCCGAAGACCACATGCGCTCCAGCACCCGCACGTTGTCCATGGCGGGCTGCTTGCGCCCCAGGTCGATGCGCTTCACGCTGTAACCCGCGCGGTTGAGCAGCTCCTCCACCTCACCGGCCGCATGGCGCAAGACGGGCTGGTCGTCCAGCAGGAGCGCAGCCTCATGGCTGCGGCGCAGCCCTTGCAATGGCTGCCGTGCGTCCTTCGCGTCGTGCATGAAGCGCCGTATCGCCTCCACGTGCAGCCTGGCGTCCTGCTCGGGCGCCGCTGCGTCAAAGGGCACGGCGTCGTGGGGGAACCGGGTGACGTGGCGTTCCAGCACCTGGCGGTCCACGAACAGCAGTCTGGGGACGCGGGCCCGTCTGGCCAGATCCAGCTCTTCGGCAATGTAGGGCGAGAAACCCGCCGCATCCTGGTCACTGGCACGACGGGGAATGACCGAGATGAAGCCCGCCGTCTCGAACATGTAGCGCTCCAGCTTGGGCACGCACCACACCGTGCTCTTCTGGTCGGCGCGCAGCGCCACCTCGTCCTTCACCAACTGATCAAGGAAGTAGGTGTTGATGGCGACGTCGCGATAGCTGTGGCTGAAGTAGAAGTGCATGGATGCCGGTGCGGACTCTGCACACGCATGGCGATGGGCCGGGCTCCGGCCGGCTGTCGCTGTTCGATGACGCCCGCCGGGCATGGCCATCCGGCCCTGCGACAAGAGAGCCCACCGCCCCTGGTGACCCGGCGGGCACGCAGCCCCGGACCGCGTGGCACGCCAGCAGCGTCAATTGGGCGGCCGCCTGCGCCCGCCTGGTGACGGAACAGGCCAGGCGCCCAAAGAAAATGGGGGCGGATTGCTCCGCCCCCATGTCCGGGGTGGCGTCCGATGCACCGGCGGCTTGCCGGCGCATCAGGCCATCAACCGATGCTGCCGATCAGCGGGCCAGCGTCGAGCGGCCGCCTTCCTGGGCAACGCAAGCGCCTTCGATGACTTCGATGGGCATGTCTTGCTGCAGGATGTACTCGCTGCCTTGGTACATGCCGGTCAGCGTGCCGGTGCCGCCCTTCGGGTTGAAGGCCCAGTTCAGGGTATCCCAGCCGTAGGTGGCCGAGGGATTGCAGCCCTTGGTGCCGTCGCACTCGGTGGTGGCGGCCTTCTTCTTGTACTTGGCCTTGGTTTGCTCGCCGTTGGAGCCGGCGCAGTCATAGCTCACCCAGGTGGCGCTCTTCTTGGCGTCGTACTGCATGGCATCGCAGTAGCCGGCCGGGGCGAAGGAGACGCAAACCGGGTAGGCGCTCGCGGCGGCGGCGCTGACGAGGAGGGACAGACCGAACAGGACTTTCTTCATGGCTTACTCCAATGTGAATGGTTGTGCTTCGTGGCCGTCAAGTCGGATGCGGCAGAAGCCACGACAGCCGACGTCAGGATCGCGAAGTCGACAGTGGGCGTCAAGTCCCTTGAATGAGGGGGGCGCATCGGCCTTCCCTCGTACGTGCGGTGTTCAGGCCGCGCCGGCCCCCCTAAGCCGAGCGGTGCGGGACATCGCGCCACACCTCGGGTTGTGCCCGGTTGATTCAGGGCGGCGTCTGTGCGGGGCCGCCGCTCAGGCCGAGTTGTCCGCGCAGACGCGGTTCTTGCCGCCGGTCTTGGCGAGGTACATGGCCTGGTCGGCGCGGCGCAGCAGATCATCCAGGTTGTCGCCGGGGCCAGGGGCCGCCACACCGATGGACACTGTGCAGCGCAGCGACTGCCCTGCGGCCACGATGGGCGTGCTCTCCACGGCTTGGCGCAGGCGCTCGACGATGCGCAGCGCGTCGCTGCGTGCGACGCCCGGCAGCACCACGGCGAACTCCTCGCCGCCCCAGCGCGCGGCCAGATCGCTGCGTCGCAGCGAGGCCGGCAGCACCTGGCCCAGGGTCTGCAGCAGCGCATCGCCGGCGGCATGGCCGTGGCGGTCGTTGATGTGCTTGAAGTCGTCCACATCCAGCAGCACGACGGCGAGCGGCTCGGCCTGGCGCTGGGCGCGCTCCAGCGCCAGCAGACCCAGCTCGGTGAAGCGGCGCCGGTTCAGCAGACCGGTCAGCTCGTCGTGCCAGGCCAGGTGCTGCACGCGGCGGTGCGCCGCGTCCACCTCGCGCAGCAGATGGATGACGAAGCCACCGATCGGCCCCGACACCAGCATCGGCGCGAGGGTGGCCACGAGCAGGGATCGGCGGAAGCTGGGCGGGTAGCCCAGGCCCATCAGTTCGGTCAGCAGGAACAGCGCGCCCACCGATACCGCCACGCTGATGGCCATGAGCACCGGAATGCTCAGCCACAGCGGACGGCTCAGGAAGAACTGACGAACGGCTCGACGCATGTCGTCTGTATCGGCCGTTGCCGGCGCGACCTGAGGCAAAGTCGGCCGCGGGGCCGACGGGTGCTCAGCGCCGGGCCAGCGTGTCCGGGGCGAGCTGGGCGCGGCTGCCACCCTGGCTGTTCATGTAGGCCAGGTTGTCGAAGGCATTGAGCTCGCCCGAGCGGCGGGCAGCGTCCAGATCGGCGCGCACCTGCTCGCGGGTCAGTCCGCTGCTCTGGGTGGCGGCGACGCGCTCGGCACCTGCGCGCACCTTGGCCAGGATCGGGGCCACGGGGTTGCCCACTGGGTCCTGCTTCAGGTAGGCCAGGTTGTCGAAGCTGTCCATCTGGCCGTTGGCGCGGGCCGCAGCCAGCTCTGCCTGGACCTGGGCCCGGGTGTTGACGAAGGTGTTGACCGACATGTCCTCGTTGGCCCAGGTCGGGGGAATGTTGCGGCCGGCTTGGGCGTAGCTGGCGCCAGCGACCAGGGCCAGGGCGGCGGCGATGACGGTGTGGGTGCTGCGGTTCATGGTGAATCCTTTCAAGCGGAGGTGGTTGGTTCGTACTCGGGGCACGGCGATCTGATGTAAGCGCTTGCGTACCAGCATCGTCCTGTCCCACCTCGGTGAGTCGCTCTGAAGTGGCGTTCGGCTCATCGATGGGATGAACTGTACGGATTGACGGTGAAGGAATAAACTGGCCAACGATACATTCACCATTTCATAAAAAGGAACAATGCAATGGACACGCTGCGCGCGATGCGGGTCTTCGCCCGGGTGGTGGACGAGGGCAGCCTGGCCGGCGCCGCCCGTTCGCTGGACCTGGCGCCGGCGGTGGTGACGCGGCTGGTGGCCGAGCTGGAGGCGCACCTGGGCGCGCGCCTGCTCAACCGCACCACCCGCAAGCTGGCGCTGACCGATGTGGGCGAGGCCTACCTGGACAGCACCCAGCGCATCCTGGCCGAGGTGGAGGAGGCCGAGGCCCTGGCCGGCGCCGCGGTGTCCGAGGCGCGTGGCCACCTGCGCGTGCTGGCGCCGCCGGCGGTGGCGGTGCACCAGTTGGCCAAGCACCTGCCCGAGTTCCACCGCCGCCACCCGCAGGTGACGATCGAGCTCAGCGCGCCCGGTCCGGTGGAGGCGGTGGACGAGAACTTCGACCTCACGCTGATGGCGCGGCGTGACGCGCCCGATGGCGGCTACGTCGCCCGGCTGCTGGCGCTGACCGAGGTCATCACCTGCGCTTCCCCCGAGTACCTGGAGCGGCTGGGCCGTCCGACGCATCCGTCCGAGCTGGACCGGCACGATGTGCTGATTCCGCCGATCTCCGAGATCCAGCGCGGCGTGCGCTTTGTGCATGGCGCCAGTGGTGAGACCTTCATCGCGGTGCCGCAGCGGCGCAGCGTGCTGGGCACCAGCCACACCGACACCAACTACGCTGCGGCGCTGGCCGGGCTGGGCATCGCGGCGCTGCCGTCCTTCGTGATCGACGACGCGCTGCGCGAAGGCGCGCTGGAGCGCGTGCTGCTGGGCTGGCGCCTGTTCAGCAGCCAGCTGTGGATCGGCATGCCCTCGCGCCGCTATGTGCCGGCGCGCACCCGGGCGCTGTGGGACTACCTGCTGGAGGTCTTTGGTGGCGAGGCGCGTGACCCCTGGCTGGCCGCGGCCGGTTGCGAAACACTGGCCGCGCCGTGCAGTGGCTGCAGCGGCTGATCAGAAGGTGTAGCCCACCGCCACCTTGGCGTCCTGCATCGGCTCGATCAGCGTCAGCAGGGCCTTGAGCGGCTGATAGCGCAGCGCCACCTTGCTGGCATAGGCGAAGAAGCGCGGCAGGTCGGCGCTGTAGGCAGGCTTGCCGTCGCGGTGCTTGAGGCGGCAGAAGATGCCCAGCACCTTGAGGTGGCGCTGCAGGCCCATCCATTCGAGCTGACGCCAGTACTCGCCAAAGTCCTCGTCCACTGGCACGCCGGCACGGCGGGCGCGCTCCCAGTAGCGCACGGCCCAATCGATCTCGCGCTCCTCGTCCCAGGAGATGAAGGCGTCGCGCAGCATCGAGGCCACGTCGTAGCTCACCGGGCCGCGCACCGCGTCCTGGAAGTCCAGGATGCCGGGGTTGGGCTCGCTGAGCATCAGGTTGCGCGGCATCCAGTCGCGGTGCACGGCCACCGTGGGCTGGGCCAGAGCACTGGACACGAGCGCGTCGCACACACGGCCCCACAGGGCCTGCTGGGTGTCGGTCCAGGTGATGCCGAACTCGCGCTGCACGCACCACTCGGGGAACAGCGCCAGCTCGCGGCGCAGCAGGGCCTCGTCGTAGGCGGGCAGCCCGGTGGGGTCGATCTGGCTCTGCCACTGCACCAGGGCCTTGAAGGCGTCGCGCATCAGGGTGTCGGCCTGGGCGGTGCTGGCCTCGCGCAGGGCCGCCAGGTAGGGCGTGCGGCCCAGGTCGCTGAGCAGCACGAAGCCCTGGGCCTCGTCGGCAGCCAGCACCTCGGGGCCGTGCAGTCCGGCGCGGGCGATGCGGCCTGCGACATCGATGAAGGGGCGCACGTCCTCCTGCGGCGGCGGTGCGTCCATCACGATGCGCGAGCCGCCGTCCTGCGTGGCCAGACGGAAGTAGCGCCGAAAGCTGGCATCGGCGGAGGCCGGCGCCAGCGTGTCCAGGCACAGGCCCTGCGGCGCGGCCAAGGGCTCGATCCAGGCCTGGAAGGCGGCGCGGCGGGCCGCATCGGGCCACTCGATCTGATCGGGAGAAACGGTCATGGGGTGGCGAAGGCCCTCGGAGATAATCGAATTTTACGTGGGCCAGGCCCGCCATTGTCCGCCGTGCTCAGCCCGCGCTCGTCCACCGCCACCCGCTGCCTACGCCGTCCGCGCTGCTCACCGGTGGCCGCGGCGGTGCTGCTGCTTGCGGCCGGGGGGGCGACGGCGATGCGCATCGACACCTCCGCCGACACGATCACGCTGGAAGCCGATCGCATCGACAGCCATCTGGACGACCTGAGCGTCGCCCGCGGCGGCGTCGCGCTGCACCAGGGCAGCCTGCGCCTGAGCACCGAGCTGCTCGAGCTGTCCGCACGGCAGCGCCGCGCCTGGGCCCGCTCGCCGGTGCGCATCGAGCACGAGGGCAATCTGCTCGAAGGCCGCAGCGCCACCGTGCAGCTCGACAGCCGAGAGGGCCTGATCGAGGACGCCCGCTACCGCATCGCCCGCACCGGCGGCGGCGGCGCGGCGCGCCAGCTCAGCTTTGTCGGCACCGACCGCCTGGCCGCCGACCAGGCCAGCTACACCAGCTGCCGCGCCGATGACCCCGACAGCGCCGACTGGGTGCTCAAGGCGGACCGCCTGTCGCTCGACTTCGAGCACAACGACGGCCGCGCCGAGGGCGCCTCGCTGCGCTTTCTGGGGGTGCCCATCCTGGCGCTGCCGGTGCTGAGCTTTCCGGCCACCGGCGAGCGCCGCTCGGGTTGGCTGCCGCCCACGATCTATCCCTTCGACAGCCGCAACGGCTTCGAGCTCGAGACGCCCTACTACTTCAACCTGGCGCCCGACCACGACCTGACACTCACCCCTGGCCTGCTCACCCGCCGCGGCCTGTCGTTGACCGGCGAGTACCGCTACCTGTGGGCCCAGGACGAGGGCCGGCTCAAGGCGCACTGGCTGCCCAACGACAGCACCACCGGCCGCGCCCGCGGCGGGGCCGACATCGATCTGCAGGGCGAGCGCGCCGGTGGCTTGCGCTACCAGCTTGATCTGCAGCACGCCAGCGACGACGACTACTGGAAGGACTTCTCGCGTGTCCTGCCCAGCCTGACCCCCCGCCTGCTGGCCCAGGACCTGAGTGCCAGGCAGCCGCTGCAGCGCTGGCTGGGCTGGCCGCTGCAGGCCTATGCGCGGGTGTTGGGCTGGCGCACGTTGCAGGCGGCTGACACGCCGATCCTGCCGCCCTACCAGCGCATGCCCCAGCTGGGACTGATGGGCCAGGGCGACACCGCGGCCGGGCTGAACTGGTCGACCCAGCTCGAGTACAACCACTTTTCGCTGCGCAACCGGGCGCCCGGTGACACCCGCAGCGACGGCGATCGCGCCCACCTGCTGGGCGCGCTGTGGTGGCCACAGGACCTGTCCTGGGGCTGGTTCACGCCGCGCCTGGCGATCAACGCCGCCAGCTACCAGACCGACCAGCCGATGAGCGACGGCCGCCGCCGCGCCAGCCGGGCCATCCCCACACTCAGCCTGGACGCCGGCCTGCGCTTTGAGCGCGCCACCGCGTTGTTCGGCCGGCCGCTGTCGCAGACCCTCGAGCCGCGGCTGCATTACGTGCGTACGCCCTGGCGCAACCAGGACGCACAGCCCAATTTCGACGGCTCGGTCAACGACTTCAACGAAATCTCGATCTACCAGGACAACGGCTTTTCGGGCGTCGATTTCGTTACCGATGTCCACCAGGTCACGCTGGGCGCAGGCAGCCGCTGGTTCGATCCGGTGGCTGGCGGCGAGCTGCTGCGCGTGGGCCTGGCCCAGCGCTACCTGTTCAAGGACCAGCGCATCACCCCGGACCGCCTGGGCGCATCAGGCCTGAGCGCCGAGTCCGGTGCGCCGGCCAACCGTTTTTCCGATGTGCTGCTGTTCGGCTCCAGCACGGTGGTGCCGCAGTGGCGATTCGATGTCAACGTGCAGTACAACGCCGACCGCCAGCGCACCACGCGTTCCATCCTGGCCGCGCGCTGGCAGCCCGGCGACTACAAGACCCTGTCGGCCACCTACCGCTATGCGCGCGATCTGAGCGAGCAGGTGGAACTGGGCTGGCAGTGGCCGATCTACCAGCGCGAGGCCCCGCGAACCGAGGCCGGCGCCTGTGGCGGCACGCTCTACGGTGTGGGTCGCATCAACTTCAGCCGGCGCGATGCGCGCATCACCGAAGGCCTGGCCGGCGTGGAGTACGACGCCGGTTGCTGGATCGGGCGCGTCGTGGCCGAGCGGGTGTCCACCGGCACCAGCGAGGCCACCACGCGGCTGATGGTGCAGCTCGAGCTGATCGGCCTGTCCCGCCTGGGCCCCAGCCCCCTCAAGGTCCTGAAGGACAATATCCCCGGCTACCGAATGCTGCGCGACGACAACGCAGCCAGCACCTCCTCCCCATGAGCAAGCACACCACCCTGCTGTCCTGCCTGATCCTGGCCCTGAGCCTGGGTTCCGCCGCCCACGGACAGAGCACCCGCACGCCTGCGCGCTCGGCCGACTTCATCGTGGCCGTGGTCAACAACGAGCTGGTCACGCAGAACGAGGTCGACCAGCGCATGCAGCGTCTGCGCGAGGAACGACAGCGCGCCCGCATCGCCGTGCCTGCCGACGCCGAATTGCGCCGCTTGGCCGTGCGCGAGCTGATCGACGAGCGGGTGATGGTCACCTGGGCTCGCGAAAGCGGCCTGAAGGCCGATGACGCCGAGGTCGACCGCGCCGTGGCCAACATCGCCACCGCCAACAAGATGACGGTCGATCAGCTGCGCGCCCGCCTGCGCGAAGAGGGCATGGACTACCAGCGCCTGCGCGCCAGCCTGCGTGACCAGATGCTGGCCGACCGCGTGCGCGAGCGCGAGGTGCCATCGCGCATCCGCATCACCGACGGCGAGGTCGAGGATTACATCGAGGCCAAGCGCAGCCAGTCGGGGGGCAGCCAGACGCTGAACATCGCGCAGATCCTGGTCAGCGTGCCGGAGGGCGCTGCGGCCGATCTGGTCGAGCAGCGCAAGGCGCGCGCCGACGAGGCGCTGCGCCGCGTGCGTGCCGGCGAGGCCTTTGCGGCGGTGGCGCGCGAGATGTCCGACGACAGCGCGGGGCGCGAACGTGGGGGTGAGCTGGGCAGCCGCCCGGTCGACCGCCTGCCCGACCTCTTCGTGGAGGCGGTCAGGCCGCTGGCCGTGGGCGCCACTGTGCCCGCACCGGTGCGCAGCGGCGCCGGCTTTCATGTGCTCAAGCTGATCGAGCGGACCGACGTCGCGGCCACCGTCAGCCAGACCCGTGCCTCGCACATCCTGCTGCGGCCGGGCAACAACCTCAGTGTCGACGCCGCAGCGCGCCGCCTGGGCGAGTTGCGCGAGCAGATCAGCTCGGGCAAGCGCCGCTTCGAGGACCTGGCGCGCAGCGTCTCCGAGGATGGCAGCGCCGCCCAGGGGGGCGATCTGGGCTGGGCCGGCCCGGGCAATTTCGTTCCGGAGTTCGAAGAGGTGATGAACCGCCTGCCCATCGGCAGCGTCTCCGAGCCCTTCCAGTCGCGCTTCGGCGTGCACCTGCTGCTGGTCACCGACCGTCGCCAGGTGCCGATGGACATGCGCCAGCTGCGCGAGCAGGCCCGCACTGCGCTGCGCGAGCAGAAGTACGAGCCGGCCTACGCCGAGTGGATCGAGGAGCTGCGCGCGCGGGCGTATATCGAGATGCGCGAGCCGCCGCAGTGAAGCATCTGGCGCGCAAGCGCTTTGGCCAGCACTTCCTGACCGACAGCGCCATCATCGCCGGCATCGTGCGGGCCATTGATCCGCGACCCGGACAGGCCCTGGTCGAGATCGGTCCCGGGCTGGCGGCGCTGACACAGCCGCTGGTCGAGCGCTGCGGCCGCCTGAGCGTGATCGAGCTGGACCGCGATCTGGCCGCCCGGTTGCGCCAGCGTCCGGACCTGGACGTCATCGAATCCGACGTGCTGAAGGTCGACTGGCGCGCACTGGCCGCCCGCCTGGGTGGCCAGCGGCTGAGGGTGGTGGGCAACCTGCCCTACAACATCTCCTCGCCCATCCTGTTCCACCTGCTGCCGGTGGCCGACATGGTCGAGGACCAGCACTTCATGCTGCAAAAGGAAGTGGTCGACCGCATGGCCGCGGCGCCCGGCAGCAAGGCCTATGGGCGGCTGAGCGTGATGCTGCAGTGGCGCTACGACATCGAGTCGCTGTTCGACGTGCCGCCTGAGAGCTTCGACCCACCGCCGGCGGTGGACTCGGCCATCGTGCGCATGCTGCCCTGGCCGCAGCCGCCGCAGCTCGACGCCGCGCGGTTGGAGGAGATGGCGCAGGTGGCCTTTTCGCAGCGCCGCAAGCTGCTTCGTCACACGCTGGGCCGCTGGCTGGACGAGCGGGGCTTCGGCGGCTCGTTTGATCTGCAACGCCGCGCCGAGGAGGTGCCGGTGGCGGAGTACGTGGCGCTGGCCCAGGCGCTGTGAGCTGCCGCGCTCAGGCGACGTGCCGAAGGCCGTCGACGATGTCGATGCGCGCCATGCGCCAGGCCGGCCAGGCGGCAGCCACCAGCCCCACCCCCAGCGCCGCCAGCGCTTGCAGCGCCAGCGTGCTCCCCGAGACCTCGAACACCGGCAGGAAGCTGCCCAGTGCACTGGCGATGCCGGCCACCGCCGGGTAGGTCAGCGCGATGCCCAGGCCGCCACCCAGCGCGGCGATCAGCAGGCTCTCGCCCAGCAGCAACCGCACCACGAAGCCCGGTCCGAAGCCCAGCGCCTTGAGCGTGGCGTACTCCGACAGCCGCTCGCGCGCCGTCATGGCCATGGTGTTGGCCATCACCACCATGATGATCACCACCACGATCAGGCTCACCGCCTCGATCGCCGCCAGCAGCGCGTCGCTCATCGACACGAAGCTCAGCTGGAACGCGGCCTCGGTCTCGGTCAGGGTCTCGGCCAGCGAGTTGCGGAACTCGGCGTCAATCGCGCGCGAGACGATGGCGGCATTGGCCGGCTGGTCGATGCCGACGATGAAGGCGCCGGTGTTGTCGCCGCGACCAGGAAAGCGCTTCTTGATGCTCTCGTTGATCAGCGCATAGTGAAACAGCATCTGGCTCTCGTCGGTGCGGGTCTGCGCACCGTCGTAGATGCCGCGCACGGTGAAGGTCCAGGTGCCCGGGTAGATGGTGCCCTTGAGCGGCACGGTGTCACCCAGCTTCCAGCCGTACTGGCGTGCCAGCTTGCGGCCGACGATGGCACCTTGCCGGTCCTTCAGGAAGGCCAGCCGCTCCTCGTCGCTGAGCAGGTACTCGGGATACAGGCGCAGGTAGGTGTCGGGCTCGACCGCGAACTGCGGGAAGAAGTTGCGCTCGTCAATGTAGATGCCACCGAACCAGTTGGCCCACGAGACCACGGTGACGCCCGGCACCGCCTTCATGCGCTGCGCATACGACAGCGGCAGAGCAAAGGTCAGCGACACCGCATGGCGCGTCACCAGGCGCGTGCTGGAGCTGGCCTCGACCCCGGCGTACCAGGCATCGATCAGTGTGCGCAGCAGGCCGAAGGCGCCGATCGCCACCACCAGCCCGACGATGGTCAGCGCGGTGCGCAGGCGGTGCCGAAAGGCGTTGCGCAGCAGCAGGCGGAGCAGGAACACGGGCAGCGCCTCAGGCCTCGGGCAGCTCGTCGACCAGCACGCCCTTCTCCAGGTGCACCAGGCGTTGCGCGCGGGCGGCCGCCTTGGGGTCGTGCGTGACCATGACGATGGTCTTGCCCAGCTCGCGCACCAGGCCGTCCATCAGGCGCAGTACTTCCTCGCCGGTGGCGCGGTCGAGGTCGCCGGTGGGCTCGTCGGCGACGATCAGCGAGGGGTCGGTGACCAGCGCGCGGGCGATGGCCACGCGCTGCTGCTGGCCGCCGGAGAGCTCGTTGGGGTAGTGGTCAGCGCGGTCGGTGAGGCCCACCATGGCCAGCACCTGGTCCACCCGCTGCGCGCGCTCGCGGGTCGACAGACCGGTCAGCAGCAGCGGCAGCTCGACGTTCTCGTGCGCGCTGAGCACCGGCAGCAGGTTGTAGAACTGGAAGATGAAGCCCACGTGGGCAGCGCGCCAATCGGCCAGCTCACCTTCGTCCAGCGTGGCGATGTCGACACCGCCGATCTCGATCGTGCCGCCGCTGGGCTGGTCGATGCCGGCCAGCAGGTTCAGCAGCGTGCTCTTGCCCGAGCCGCTGGGCCCCATCAGCGCGATGAACTCGCCAGCCTGCACCTCCAGGTCGATGCCCTGCAGCACCGGGATCCGCTGGTCACCGCGCTGGTAGCTCTTGGCCAGGCCCCGCACACGGATCAGCGGCGCCGCACTCATCGGGCGGC
>JAFLDI010000054.1 GCA_017302485.1 Burkholderiales bacterium
GAGGAGCGCGACAAGACCATCCTGCGCGAGCGCGTGCGCGCCGAGATGCACCAGGCCATGGTCGAGACGGGCACGGGCATCTGTCAGAACATCGACGACGTGCGCCGCGAGCTGTTCGAGCTGCGCGGCGAGCTCGCCGCGCTCGCGCGCAAGGGCGGCCTGCGGATCATCGCCGCGAGCACGCACCCGTTCAGCGACTGGAAGACGCAGGAGATCACCCAGCACGAGCGCTACAAGGTGCTCGTCGAAGACCTGCAAGACGTCGCCCGCGCGAACCTGATCTTCGGCCTGCACGTGCACGTGGGCATCAAGGACCGCGAGGTGGCGATGGCCCTCGCGAACCAGGTTCGGTACTTCCTGCCGCACCTGCTGTCGCTCACCACGAGCTCGCCCTTCTGGCTCGGGAGAAACACCGGGCTCAAGAGCGTTCGCTGCGAGATCTTCAAGCGGTTCCCGCGCACGGGCATCCCCGACGCGTTCGACTCGTACCGCTCGTTCGAAGACTTCGTTGACCTTCTCGTGAAGACCAACTGCATCGACAACGGCAAGAAGATCTGGTGGGACGTGCGGGTTCACCAGTTCTTCGACACGGTCGAGATCCGCGTGTGCGACATGCCCACGAACATCGAGCACACGATCGCCATCGTGGCCCTGGTGCAGGCGCTGTATGCCAGCAATGATCTGGCCGGAACCGCCCGTGAGATCCTGCCGCTGATCAGCGCCGACGAGGCGGCCGGCCGCACACCCAACGAGGAACAGCTCAAGCTGCTGGCCTTCAGCCAGCTGAAGACCGGCGACGAGGCGGGCTATGCCCAGACACTGGAGCGCCTGGTCACCCACCACCCGCGCACCGAGTACTGGGCCGATCTGGTCTCGCGCATCTCGCGCCGCGCTGGCTTCGCCGACCGGCTGCAGGTGGACGCACTGCGCCTGGCGCGGCGCGTGGGGGCGCTGGAGGATCAGGCCGAGTACATCGATCTGGCGCAACTGGCGCTGCAGGCCGGCGTGCCCGGCGAGGCCCAGGCGGTGGTCGACGAAGGCTTTGCCAAGGGTGTGCTCGGCAAGGGCGCGCAGGCCGAGCGGCACCAGCGCCTGAAGGCCGGCGCCGACAAAGCCGTGGCCGATGACAAGGCGGCCCTGGTCAGCTCCGAGGACTCGGCCCGCAAGGCCCGCGATGGCGCCGCATTGGTGGCCATGGGGCAGGCCCTGGCCACCTATGGTCAGCCCGACAAGGGCCTGGCGCTGATGGCCGAGGGCCAGGCCAAAGGCGTGCTGAAGCACCCTGACGACGCCCGCCTGCGTCATGGCGTGGCGCTGCTGGCGGCGGGCCAGCGGGCCGCCGCCGAGGCGCAGTTCAAGGCCATCACCGCCACCGATGGCGCCGCCGACCTGGCCCGCCTGTGGCTGCTGGTTCGCTGACCCACCACAACGTCCCACCATGAAAAACCAGGTTCAGCTCATCACCTATGTCGACCGCCTGGGCGGCGGCGATCTGCGCACCCTGCAGCGCCTGCTGGGCGGGCCGCTGCGCGGCCTGTTCGGCGGCGTGCACCTGCTGCCCTTCTACTTTCCGATCGACGGCTCGGACGCCGGCTTCGACCCGATCGACCACACGCGTGTGGACCCCCGCCTGGGCGACTGGTCGGACATCGCGAGCCTGACCCGCGAGGTGGACGTGATGGCCGACGTGATCGTCAATCACATGTCCTCGGACTCGCCGCAGTTCAAGGACTTCTCGGCCCACGGCAGCGCATCGGCCTTCGACGGCCTGTTCCTGACCCTGGACCGGGTGTTCCCGCAGGGCGCCACCGAGGCCGCGCTGCTCCAGGTCTACCGCCCGCGTCCCGGCCTGCCGCTGACCTATGCGGTGCTGGCCAATGGCGAGAAGCGCATCCTGTGGACCACCTTCACGTCCAAGCAGGTCGACATCGACGTCACCCACCCGCTGGGCCAGGCCTACCTGAGCGGCATCCTGCGCTCGCTGGCCGAGGCCGGCATCCGCATGGTGCGGCTGGATGCGGTGGGCTATGCGATCAAGAAGGCCGGCGACAGCTGCTTCATGATGCCCGAGACCTTCGCCTTCATCGACCGCTTTGCGGCCGAGGCCAAGGCGCTGGGCATCGAAGTGCTGGTCGAGATCCACAGCTACTACCGCAAGCAGATCGAGATTGCCGCGCGCGTGGACTGGGTCTACGACTTCGCGCTGCCGCCGCTGGCCCTGCATGCGCTGATGACCGGTCGCAGCGACGCCCTGAAGCAGTGGATCGCGGTGCGGCCCACCAATGCGCTGACGGTGCTGGACACCCACGACGGCATCGGCATCATCGACATCGGCGCGGATGCGGCCGACCGCGCCGGCAGCCCCGGCCTGGTGCCGCCGGCCGAGCTCGACGCGCTGGTCGAGTGGATGCACGACAACAGCGGCGGCCAGAGCCGCCAGGCCACCGGCGCCGCGGCGTCCAACCTCGACCTCTACCAGGTCAACTGCAGCTTCTACGACGCGCTGGGCCGCGACGACGAGGCCTACCTGGCCGCGCGCGCGCTGCAGTTCTTCCTGCCCGGCGTGCCGCAGGTCTACTACGTGGGCCTGCTCGCCGGTCACAACGACATGGCCCTGCTCGCACGCAGCGGCGTGGGCCGCGACATCAACCGCCACCACTACACCGAGGCCGAGATCGACGCCCAGCTGCAGCGCCCGGTGGTGCAGCGCCTGTGCGAGCTGATCCGCCTGCGCAACCAGCACCCCGCATTCAACGGCCGCTTCGAGCTGCTGGCCAGCGAGGTGCACGAGCTGCACCTGCGCTGGAGCGAGGGCACGCACTGGGCCGAGCTGCGGCTGGACCTGCGGGCACGCAGCCACCGGGTGGCGCACAGCGAGGCAGCGCTGGCCGCGGCCTGAGCGAGGCGCTATCGATTGCAGCTTGCCATCGGTGGACCCCGCATCACACTCGAATGGCCGATGTAGTTTCCACCATCTTCCCGGGTATTCCCTGTGTTGCAATCGATTGCTTATCATTTTCAAACCCTATAGATTTCCGACCAAGCCGGCCAATCGAGCACCTGAGCCGGCTCCCTTCCACCGCCATAGACCCTTCCCGCGAGGAGACCTCATGAAGAAGCACCCCCAGGCCCCGCGCCTGAACCAGATCGCCGCCCTGCTGGCCACCTCGTCCTTCGCGGCGATGCTGGCCCTGCCGACCCAGGCCCAGGCCCAGGACGCCGCCAAGCCGGCCGACGCGGCCGCCGCAGAGGCCAAGACTGATGCAGTCGGCCTGGACCGCGTGGTCGTGACCGGCACATCGCAGGCCAAGTCCAAGATGCGCAGCTCGGTCTCGGTGACCGACGTTGACCAGGAGCAGGTGGCCAACCTCGGCGCCCGCTCGGAGGCCGAGGTCCTGAAGCTGATTCCCGGCATCCGTGCCGAGAGCTCGGCCGGCCCCGGTGGCAACTCGAACATCGCCGTGCGCGGTCTGCCGATTGCCTCCGGCGGCGCCAAGTTCGTGCAGTTCCAGGAGGACGGTCTGCCGGTCGTCGAGTTCGGCGACATGAACTTCGGCAACAACGACTACTTCATCCGCTTCGACAACAACGTCGACCGCATCCAGACGCTGCGCGGCGGCTCGGCCGCCACGCTGGCCTCGCAGGCCCCGGGCGCCGTCATCAACTACATCAGCAAGACCGGCAATGAGCCCGGCGGCTCGGTGGCCCTGACCCGTGGCCTGAACTACAACGAAACGCGCGTCGACGCCGACTACGGCGGCCGTCTCGCGAGCGACCTGACCTACCACATCGGCGGCTATTTCCGCGATGGCGAAGGTCCGCGCAAGTCCGACACCAGCGCGCTGCACGGCTACCAGCTCAAGGGCAACATCACCAAGACCTTCAACGGCGGCAAGGGTTATGTCCGCGGCTATTTCAAGGTGCTCGACGAGAACGCGCCCACCTACACCGGCATGCCGGCCGTCGCCAGCGTGAGTGGCACCACGGTGTCGGGCATGAGCGCGCTGACGAACTTCGACATCCGCACCGACTCGCAGCTGTCGATCTACAACCAGACCATGCCCACGGCCGACCTGTTCACGGGGCGTGCCGGCGTGGCCAACATCTCGAATGGCATCACCGTCAGCTCCAAGGCCCTCGGCCTGGAGTTCAAGAACGAAGTGGGCGGCTGGACGGTCGAGGACCGCTTCAAGATCAGCAGCACGTCCAGCTCGTTCCAGACCCAGTTCTGGAGCGTCAACACGCTGGCCGGCGTGCTGGGCAACCTGGGCGGTGCCTCCGCCAAGTACTTCAACGGCGCGCTGGCAGGTCAGACGGTGACCACGGCCAACCTGCAGACCGGCCTGGTCTCCCAGGGCGCTGCGATCAACCAGCAGTCGCCCGACATGGGCCACTTCGCCAATGACCTGAGCGTCAGCCGCAACTTCGACCTCTCGGGCAACAAGCTCAACGCCAAGGCCGGTCTGTACATGTCCAAGCAGGACATCGTCCAGCAGTGGCAGATCAGCGAGCGGGTGATGGAGATCGGCCGCAACGGCGCGCTGATCGACGTCTACGATGCCGCCGGCAACGCACTGACCACCGCCGGCCTGACCGGCTACAACAACCAGTGGGGCGGCTGCTGCGCGCGTGACATCGACGCTCACTACTCCAATACCGCGCCCTACCTGGCGCTGAACCTGGAGTCGGGCGACTTCGACTTCGAAGGCGCGCTGCGCCGTGACAACTTCAAGGGTCGCGGCAGCTACGCCGGTGGCGTCAAGGCCGCCAACGGTGTCGATGTGGATGGCAACGGCACCATCGAGGGCGCTGAGAAGAATGTCTACCTGGTCGACAACGTCAACCGCAGCCCGATCAACTACGACACCAGCTACACCTCGTACTCGCTGGGCGCCAACTACCGCGCCACCAGGGACCTGAGCGTGTTCGCCCGCGTCAGCAAGGGCGGCCGCGCCATCGCCGACCGGCTGCTGTTCTCGCCCTTCGTCGACGCCAAGACCGGCGCACTGACCGCCGGCCTCGAGAAGTACGCCGTGGCCACGGTCAAGCAGAAGGAGCTGGGCGTCAAGTACCGCGGCAAGTTCGACGGCGGCAACTTCGGCCTGTTCGCCACGCTGTTCCAGACCACCACCGAAGAGTACGACTACGACCAGACCCGCACGATCGGTCCCAAGCTCAACGTCAAGGGCTTCAAGGCCAACGGCCTGGAGCTGGAGTCGGCGCTCAGCTGGGGCAGCTTCGGTCTGAACGCCAACGCGGTGTACACCGACCAGAAGGTGACCAAGGACTTGGTGGGCGAGGCCACCAACAACAGCACCGTGGGCAAGACGCCGGGCGGACAGCCGAAGTGGATCTACAGCCTGTCGCCCCGCTACACCTTCGGCCCGGTCACGGTGGGCGGCACGATGTGGGGCCAGACCGCGGTGTGGAACAACGACTTCGACACCGCCCAGGTCGCTGGCCGCGCCATCTTCAACGCCTTCGCCAGCTACCAGCTGAGCGACAACACCTCGGTCAACCTGAACGTCAGCAACCTGTTCAACAAGATCGCTTCGTCGGGTGGCGTTGGCGGACCGAGCAACCTCAATGGCCAGCAGATCGTCGAGCTGCGCCCCGAGGCCGGCCGCACCGCCAGCGTGACGTTGCGCTACGCTTTCTGACGGCGCTGCGCCGGCAGCGCTGCGCCGCAGGACAGTGGGCTTCGGCCCCTGTCCGGCCCGCAGCGCCGCCGGCCTGTCGCGAGTGCCCGGGCGGGCTTTCGCGACAGGCCGGTCACGATCCAGAATCGAACCCTCGCACTTCCCCAGTCCAGCCATGAACGACCTCCAGAACCCCCAGGCGCTGCGAGACATCGTGATCGTCGGCGGCGGCTCCGCCGGTTGGATGGCCGCGGCCGCCCTGTCCAAGGCGGTCGACACCCGGCGCTGCCGCATCACGCTGGTCGAGTCCGACGAGATCGGCACGGTCGGCGTGGGCGAGGCCACGATCCCGCCGATCCGCACCTTCAACCAGGTGCTGGGCATCGACGAGGCCGAGTTCATGCGGCGCACCCAGGGCAGCTACAAGCTGGGCATCCAGTTTGTCGACTGGGGGCGAACGGGGCACAGCTACTTCCACCCCTTCGGCCCGCACGGCCTGGCCTTCGATCTGGCGCCGCTGCACCAGTACTGGCTGCGCTCGCGCCAGCGCCTGCAGCTGCCGCCGATCGACGAGTACTCGATGGCCTGGGCCATCGCCCGGCGCAACCGCTTCGCCCGCCCGGTGGGCGACCCGCGCTCGGTGATGTCGAGCTTCGACTACGCCTACCACTTCGACGCCGGCCTGTATGCGCGCTACCTGCGCGAGCTGTCCGAGGCGCGCGGCGTGCGACGCGTCGAAGGCAAGATCGAGCAGGTCACGCTGCAGCCCGACAATGGCCATGTGGCCTCGGTGCAGCTGGTCGACGGCCAGGTGCTGCCCGGCGACCTGTTCATCGACTGCTCGGGCTTTCGCGGCCTGCTGATCGAAGAGGCGCTGCACACCGGCTACGAGGACTGGACCCACTGGCTGCCCTGCGACCGCGCGCTGGCCGTGCCCTGTGCGTCGGTGCCCGGCGGCTTCACGCCCTATACCCGCTCCACCGCCCACGCCGCCGGCTGGCAATGGCGTATTCCGCTGCAGCACCGCACCGGCAACGGCCATGTCTACTGCAGCCGGTTCATCTCCGATGACGAGGCCGCGGCCACGCTGATGTCGCGCCTCGACGGACAGGCACTGGCCGAGCCGCGCCTGTTGCGCTTCACCACCGGCCGGCGCAAGCTGTTCTGGCATCGCAACGTCGTGGCCCTGGGGCTGGCCAGCGGTTTCATGGAGCCGCTGGAGTCGACCAGCCTGCACCTGATCCAGTCAGGCATCTCGCGCCTGCTGGCCTTGTTCCCCGACCGGCGCATGGATGCGCTCACGCGCGACGAGTTCAACCGCATCGGCATCGAGGAGTTCGAGCGCATCCGCGACTTCATCATCCTGCACTACAAGCTCAACGACCGGCCGGAGCCGATGTGGCGCGCCTGCCGCGAGATGGCCGTGCCCGAGTCGCTGCAGTGGAAGATCGACCACTTCCGCCGCAGCGGACGCCTGGTCAGCCGCGGCAATGACCTGTTCGGCCCGCAGAGCTGGCTGGCGGTTCACATGGGCCAGTTCAACGAACCCGAGGGCCACGATCCGCTGGTCGACCTGCGCCCGATCGACGGCGACGCCATGCTGGAGCGACAACGCCAGGCCATTGCCCAGACGGCCGAGGGCCTGCCCGGCCACGACCGCTTCGTGGCCAAGTTCTGCGCGGCCCTTCCTGCCACCGCTTGATTCCTCTCTTGCGACGAGAGTTCCGGGGAGCCATGTGCTCCCCCTTTTTTTGGTTCATCCCCAATGAGCGACACCCAGCCCACCCCTACGCCGCAGTGGCGCCCGGCCTGGCACTTCACGCCGGCCGCGCAGTGGATGAACGACCCCAACGGCCTGGTTTTCCACGACGGGGTCTACCACCTGTTCTTCCAGTACCACCCGTACAGCTCGGTGTGGGGGCCGATGCACTGGGGCCACGCCACCAGCACGGACCTGCTGCATTGGCAGGAGCAGCCGGTGGCGCTCGCGCCAGATGCCCTGGGCATGATCTTCTCGGGCAGCGCGGTCGTCGACCACGACAACCGCAGCGGACTGGGTCCACCCGGCAGCGCGCCATTGGTGGCGGCCTTCACGCACCACGACATGGCGGCAGAACGTGCCGGCAGCATTCGGCGTCAGAGCCAGAGCCTGGCGTTCAGTCTTGATCGCGGGCTCAGCTGGACTCCCTGCGCCGCCAACCCCGTGCTGCCCAACCCGGGGCGCCGAGATTTTCGCGATCCCAAACTGCGCTGGCTGCCCGAGCGCCAGTGCTGGCTGATGGCATTGGCCTGCGGCGACCGCATCGGCTTCTACAGTGCCCCGGACCTGAGCACCTGGACATTGGAGAGCGAGTTCGGCGCCGGCCAGGGTGCCCAGGGTGGCGTCTGGGAGTGCCCGGACCTTTTCCCGCTCACCGCCCCTGATGGCCGCACCCGCTGGGTGCTGCTCGTCAGCCTGACGCCGGGCGGCCCCAACGGCGGCTCAGCCACGCAGTACTTCGTTGGCGACTTTGACGGCCATCGCTTCGTGCCCGAAGACACCCAGGTGCGCTGGCTGGACTTCGGGCCCGACAACTACGCGGGCGTCACCTGGTCGGGCGTTGAGGACCGAGCCCTCTTCATCGGCTGGATGAGCAACTGGCAGTACGCCACCCAGGTGCCCACCGCGCCCTGGCGCGGCGCGATGACGCTGCCGCGCGAACTGGTGCTGCGCACCGGCCTGGGCGGGCAACTGCTGCTGGCCTCGCGGCCAGCGCGCGAACTGCAGGCCCTGGCGCAGGCTCCGCTGCTGGAGCTGGGCGTGCAGCGGCTGGACACAACGCTGGACCTGTCAGCCGCGCTGGCCGGCACCGACGGCTGCTTCCTGCTGACCTTGTCGACCCCGGCGCTGCAGGGCTTCACGCTGAGCCTGGGCAACGAGCGGGGCGATCGGCTGCACCTGGGCTACGACGCGCAGGCCCAGCGCTGGTGGATCGACCGCCGCGCCAGCGGCGAGGTGGATGTCCACCGCAGCTTCGCCGCCCAGCACAGCGCGCCGCGCCTGGTCGACGGCGGCGCCGGCGACCTGGCGCTGTGGTTCGACCACGGCGTGGTGGAACTCTTCGCCGACGACGGCCTGAGCGTGATGACCAGCCTGCACTTCAACCGCCAGCCCTGGTGCCAGGGCGTGCTGCAGGCCGAGGTGCCGATGGCGCTGGACAGCCTGCGGCTGCAAGCGCTGCGCGACCCGCGCTGACTCAGCGCGCCGCCAGCGCACGCGCCTGGCGGTTGGCCTCGCGCAGCAGTGGCCCAGCGGGCTCGCCGCTGTAGAGGATGCGCTGCATCGCCGAGTCCAGCACCTCGTTGATCTCGGCCGCGTTGGCGACGATGGGGGGCGCGAAGGTCCTGCCTCGTGCGGTGGTCAGAAAGACCCGCGCATCGGCGCCCATCCGGCCTTGCGCCTGCAGCGCCACCTCGGCCAGACCGCGGATCGCCGGGTAGACCACGCCGGCCTGCGCCACCACCTGCTGGCAGGCCGGCGAGCCCAGGTAGCGCACCCATTGCCAGGCCTGCTCGGGATGGCGCGTGCCCTTCCAGATGGCGTGGCCGATGCCGCCCAACATGCTGGCGCGCTGCCCGACCGGGCCGACCGGCAGCGGCACCCAGGCGTGCGGGAACTTCAGCTGCCGCGCCATCTGCCCGGTCATCCAGGCGCCGATCGGCACCACGGCCACGCGGCCCATCGCGAACAGCGTCTCGGCCCCCAGGCGGCCCAGCTGCTGCGGTGTGGCCGAGATGCCGCGGCGCGGCAAGCCCGCCAGCCAGTCCAGGGTCTCGGCCAGACGCGGGTCGTCGTAGTGCAGGGTCGGTGACCAGGGCGCATCCTGGAAGCGCCAGCCGTTGGAGACCGCGAAGTGGCTCCACTCGGTCTGCCCCATCATGCCGCCGGAGGCGGGTGTCTGGTAACCGAAGACCTTGACGCGGCGCTTGTCGAAGGCGGGATCCAGCGCGTCACGGTCGGCCTCGTCACGGGTCAGGCGAGCGATCAGGCGGCCGAAGCTGCCGCCGTCGCGCGGGTTCCAGTCCAGGCGCTGCAGCGCCTCGTCGGCGATGCCGGCGCGGCGTGTCAGGTCCAGGTTGACCAGCAAGGCCACGGTGTCCCAGTCGGCCGGCAATGCGTACTGGCGGCCCTGACGGCCCCAGTTCGCGTACAGGCCGGGCATGTAGATCGCTGTGTCGACGCCATCGCGTTGCACCTGCGCCGCGATGTCGAGCAGCACGCCGTTGTCCACCTGCTCGGGGAACTTGCTCAGGTGGTTGGCGAAGACGTCGGGGGCGGTGTTGGCGATGAAGCCGGTGGACAGGCTGCTCCAGTAGTCGTCCCAGCCCTGCTGCCGCACCCGCACCGTCACGCCGGGGTGCAGGCGCTCGAAGTCGCGCGCGCACTGCTGGTACATCGGGCGCTGGCTGGCGTCCCACAACAGGTGGCGCAGGCTCACCGGCGGCGCTGCGCTGGCCGTGCCGGCCAGGGCGGCCAGCGCGATGGCGGCCAGGGTCTGTCGTGCGCGCATCATCCCGCCCTCAGCGACCACCGCTGAACTGCACCGACTCCACCACCCGCCGCCCGAAAGCCAGCAGCAGCAGCAGTGTCGGCAGCACGGTGATCGCGCTGGCGGCCATCAGGCCGGACCAGTCGATCTGGCCTTGCGGCGTCTGCGACTTGAAGGCCTGCAGCGCCACCGGCAGCACCTGCAGGTCCTCGCCGGGCGAGACCACGAAGGGCCAGAAGAACTCGTTCCAGGCGCCGATGCCGGTGAGCATGGCGATGGTGGCCAGCGGGGTGGTGGACAGCGGCAGCACGATGCGGCGGAAGATGTAGAAGTGCGAGGCGCCGTCCAGCAGCGCGGCCTCCTCCAGATCGCGCGGCACCGACAGGAAGAACTGCCGCAGGAAGAAGATCGAGAAGCCCGACATCAGCGCGAAGGGCGCCACCATGCCGGCCATCGTGCCCAGCCCGCCCAGGTCGCGGATCAGGATGAAGTTGGGGATGAACAGCACCACGCCCGGCAGCATCATCGAGCCGATGAAGGCGCCGAAGATGATGCGCCGACCCGGAAACTCCAGCCGCGCGAAGGCATAGGCCGCCATCGCGCTGTTGGTGGTCTGCAGCAGCACCACCAAGGCCGTGAAGACCACGGAGTTCAACAGCGCCCGAACGAAATTGACCTCGGCGCCCGAGCCGCCCAGCGCCAGGCTCTGCTCGGCATCCAGGCCACCGGCGACGCGCACGAAGTTGACCCCCGTCGGCTCGCTGGGCCACCAGTCGGCAGCGTGCACATACAGCGCCTGCGGGTGCTCGACAGCGGTCTTCAGCATCACCAGCAGCGGCGCCACGGTCAGCGCCAGCATGGCGGCCAGCGCGGCCCAGGCCAGCACTCGGCCAAGGCCGGGGGGCGGGTTCGAGGAGGCGTGGTCCATGGTTCAGGCCAGGTCGTTCTGGTCGGCGCGCATCAGCCGCATCTGCAGCACCGTGTAGAGCAGCATCACCGCGCACAGCACCATCGACATCGCCGACGCGTAGCCCATCTTCAGGAAGCCGAAGGCGTTCTGGACGATGTAGTGCACGATGACCCGCGTGGCGTCCTGCGGCCCGCCCTGGGTGGTCACCGCCACGGTGTCGAAGATCTGCAGCGAACCCGTGACGCTGGTCACCAGCACGAAGACCATCACCGGTCGCAGCAGCGGCAGCGTGATGCGGCGGAACATCTGCCATTCGCTGGCGCCCTCCATCGCCGCCGCCTCGTACAGTGAGCGCGGGATGTTCTGCAACCCCGCCAGGAAAAGCATGGCCACCAGGCCCATGTGGCGCCAGACGTTGACCGCCGCCACCGTGGCCAGGGCCTGGTCAGCCCCCGAGAAGAAGGGCTGACGCTCGCCGCCCAGTTGCTCGATCAGCGCGTTGACCGCACCCAGGGCCGGGTCCAGCATCCACAGCCAGACCAACGCCACCAGCACATTGCTGAGCAGGTAGGGCAGCAGCAGCACCGACTTGACGAACAGCGACCGGGTCAGCCGGTCCATCGCCACCGCCAGGCCCAGGCCCAGCACCGTCTGCAGCGGGATGTTCATCAGCGCATAGCCCAGTGAGAGCTTCATGCCCTGCCAGAAGCGCTCGTCATGCCACAGGCGCTGGTAGTTGGCCCAGCCCACATCGCGCGGCGGACGCAGCAGGTTCCAGTCGGTGAAGCTGATCTCCACCGCGCGCAGCGCCGGCAGCGCATAGAACAGCACGAAGCCCAGCAGAGCCGGCGCGATCATGGCCCAGGCGGTCCAGGCTTCGCGGCCGGGCAGCGCGGCGCGCCAGGTCGGTGGATCAGGGCCGTCTGTCATGAAGCTAATGTTATTAGCATTCATCGTCATCACCATGGGGGACAACCCGCAAACGATGTCAAAGGAGGACACTCCGGCGCAGATGAACACTGGATCATGCGGGTTATCACTGGTGATTGATAATATTATCAGCGCGACAATCCGGTCCCGCCCCAGCCCTCCACCGCCCCATGGCCAGCGTCGAACTCCAATCCGCCCACAAGTCCTACGGCAAGGCCGTGGCGGTGCTGCGCGACGTCAACCTGGCCGTGGCCGATGGCGAGTTCTGCGTCTTCGTCGGCCCGTCGGGCTGCGGCAAGTCCACCCTGCTGCGCAGCATCGCCGGCCTGGAGCGGCTGAGCAGCGGCCGCCTGCTGATCGGTGGCCGCGAGATGAACGACGTGCCGCCGGCCCGCCGCGGCGTGGCCATGGTCTTCCAGAGCTATGCCCTGTTCCCGCACCTGAGCGTCTACGAGAACCTGGCCTTCGGCCTGACGCTGGCCAAGGTCGACCAGGCGGTGATCGACGCCAAGGTGCAGGAGGCCGCGCGCGTGCTGCAACTGCAGCCCTACCTGGACCGCAAGCCCAAGGCCCTCTCGGGCGGTCAGCGCCAGCGTGTGGCCATCGGCCGCGCCATCGTGCGCGAACCGGGCGTGTTCCTGTTCGACGAGCCGCTGTCCAACCTGGATGCCGCGCTGCGCGCCCAGACCCGCTTCGAGATCGCCCGCCTGCACCGCAGCTTCGGCCAGGCCAGCACGATCTATGTCACCCACGACCAGGTCGAGGCCATGACACTGGCCGACCGCATCCTGCTGCTGCACGCTGGCGAGGCCGTCACGCGGCACGGCAGCGTGGCCCAGTTCGGCACGCCGCTGCAGCTCTACCACCACCCGCGCAGCGCCTTCGTGGCCGGCTTCATTGGCTCACCCAAGATGAACTTCCTGCCCGGCACGCTGCTGTCGGCCGAGCCCGCCCAGGCCCGGGTCCAGCTGCGTGACGGCACCGAGCTGGCGGTGGCCGTCGATGCACAGCGCCTGGCGCCCGGCGCCGCTGTGCAGGTCGGCATCCGGCCCGAGCACGCCGAGGCCGGCGCTGCCACCCAGCACCTGGTGCGCGAGGTGCTGTGGCAGGAGCGCCTGGGCGACAGCACCTTTGTCTACCTCGACAGCGGCAGCGCCGGC
>JAFLDI010000055.1 GCA_017302485.1 Burkholderiales bacterium
CGCCTGCGCCGACCGCCCCCGCAGCCCGCACGCCGACCGAGTTCCGGCTGCAGGCGGCGCGCCGCCTGGTCGAGGCCAACGCACACATGACCTATTTGGCGGACGCACCGGAGCCGCTGCTGGCCATTCCTGTGCTGGAGGCCGAACTGGACGCTGACGGCCGTATCCTGAAGATCAATGTGCTGCGCTACCCGTCGCAGGCCAAGGACACCACGCAACTGGCGATCGACGCCATGAAGCGCGGCGCGCCCTATGGCGACATGCGCAGACTGCCCAAGCCCTGGCGCTACACCGAGGCCTTCCTGTTCGACGACAACCGGCGCTTCAAACCACGCACGCTGGACGAATGAGGCACCAGCCCTTGCGCACAGGCAGAATCGCCCCATGTTCCTGACCGTCCCCACGCTGCTCACCTGGGCCCGCATCGTGGCCATCCCGCTGATCATCGGGGTGTTCTACCTGCCGCTGGCCGAGCCCACGCGCAACCTGATCGCCACGGTGATGTTCGTGGTGTTTGCGCTGACCGACTGGCTCGACGGCTGGCTGGCCCGCAAGCTCAACCAGAGCTCGGCCTTTGGCGCCTTCCTGGATCCGGTGGCTGACAAGTTCCTGGTCTGTGCGTCGCTGCTGGTGCTGGTGCATCTTCAACGGGTGGATGTGCTGATCGCGCTGATCATCATCGGCCGCGAGATCGCCATCTCGTCGCTGCGCGAATGGATGGCGCAGATCGGCGCCTCACGCAGCGTGGCCGTGCACATGCTGGGCAAGCTCAAGACCACGGTGCAGATGGTGGCCATCCCCTTCCTGCTCTATGACGCACCCTTGTTGGGGCTGATCGACACCCGGCTGTGGGGCCGGCTGCTGATCATCGCGGCCGCGGTGCTGACCATCTGGTCGATGGTCTACTACCTGCGCAAGGCACTGCCCGAGATTCGGGCCAAGGCCCGCTGAGCGTGCCCGTCTCCGACGCCCAGGCGCGCTGGCTGCGCGCCATGCCCGCTGTGTTCGTGCTGATCTGGAGCACCGGTTTTGTCGTGGCGCGGTTCGGCATGCCGCATGCGCCGCCGTTCTCGTTCCTGTCGTGGCGCTACGCGCTGTCCTGCCTGGCCTTCACGCTGTGGGTGCTGTGGGCGCGCGCGGCTTGGCCGCAGGGCCGCGTGCAGTTTCTGCACCTGGCGGTGACAGGGGTGCTGATGCACGGCGGTTACCTGGGCGGCGTCTGGTCGGCCGTCAAGCTGGGCCTGGGGGCCGGCACGGCGGCGCTGATCGTCGGGCTGCAGCCGGTGCTGACGGCGCTGTGGGTCTCGGCCACTGGCAGCGAGCACCGGGTGACGGCCCGGCAGTGGGCGGGTCTGCTGCTGGGTCTGGCCGGGCTGACGTTGGTGGTCTGGCACCGCCTGGGCTTGGGTGAAGCGAGCCTGGCCTCGCTGAGCTGGGCCGGCATGGCGCTGCTGAGCATCACCGCGGGCACGCTCTACCAGAAGCGATTCGTGCGGCCCTGTGATGTGCGCAGTGCCAATCTGGTGCAACTGGCCGCGGCGCTGGCGGTGTCCTGGCCGCTGGCGCTGATCGAGCCGCAGGCGATGCACTGGAGCGGCGAGCTCATCGGCGCCATGGCCTGGTCGGTGCTGGCCCTGACCCTGGGCGGCAGTTCATTGCTGTACCTGTTGATCCAGCGCGGTGCTGCCACACAGGTGGCCAGCCTGATGTATCTGGTGCCGCCGTGTACCGCGGTGCTGGCCTGGGCGCTGTTCAGCGAAGCCCTGGGTCTGCGGGTGCTCGGGGGCATCGGCCTCACCGTGGCGGGCGTGGCGCTGGTGACACGGTCGCGCTGAGCAGAGCATCACGCTGCCCGTTGCGGGCACGCGTCCGGGCGGCCAACGATTAACAACTAGAATGATTTTCCGAGCTTGACACTGTGCAGCGCCACGGCTGTAATCGTTTTTCCGCCGCACGGTGCGGCGCCCAATTCCCACCCACGCTCACTGACCTAACGAAGAGGGGGCTCCTACGTGAACAAGTCTGAACTGATCGAGCACATCGCCACCAAGGCCGACATCTCCAAGGCCGCTGCCGGCCGCGCGTTGGACGCGATCATCGGTGGTGTCAAGACCACGCTGAAGAAGGGTGGCACCGTGTCGATCGTCGGTTTCGGCACCTTTGCCGTCACCAAGCGCGCCGCACGCACCGGCCGCAACCCGCGCACCGGCGCCGCCATCAAGATCAAGGCCGCCAAGGTGCCGAAGTTCCGTCCGGGCAAGGCCCTGAAGGACGCGCTCTGATCGGCTGAGCACCGGGTGCTTAGCTCAGTTGGTAGAGCGGCGCCCTTACAAGGCGTAGGTCGGGGGTTCGAGCCCCTCAGCACCCACCACCGGGACCTCCGGCGACCTGGCTGGACACTTGGCTAGAATCGCGCGCGACACGCGCTGGACCCGATCACAAGGCGAACTCCGGTTCGCCTTTGTCGTTTTGCAGCGCTGCGCACCCTGCGCCATCTTCTTGCAAGGTCATCCATGTTCGATTTCGTCCGCTCGCACACCCGTCTGCTGCAGTTCCTGCTGGTGCTGCTGATTTTCCCGTCCTTCGTGTTCTTTGGGGTGCAGGGCTACTCCAGCTTCGTGGACGGCAGCAACAAGACACTGGCCGAAGTTGACGGCGTGGCCATCAAGTCTGGCGAGTTCGATGCCACCCACAAGCAGCAGGTCGAACGCATGACCCAGCAGATGCCGGGCGTCGACGTGAAACTGCTTGACACACCGCAGATGCGCCAGCGCTCGCTGGACGGCCTGGTGCAGCAGCGCGTGCTGGCGGCGGCCTCAGCCAAGGATCATCTGCTGGTGTCCGATGCCCGTCTCAAGCGCCTGTTCGTCAATGACCCCCAGTACGCGCAACTGCGTCACCCTGATGGCAGTGTCAACGCCGAGATGCTGGCGGCCCAGGGCATGAGTTCCGAGGTCTTTGCCGAGCGACTACGCCAGGACTACATGCTGCGCCAGGTGCTGGGCGGCGTGGGCGACAGCAGCTTTGCCCCAGCGGCGGTCAGCGCTGCCGCGGTGTCGGCGTTGCTGGAGCGGCGTGAGATCGCGGTGCAGAGACTCGATGCCAAGGACTACCTCGCCAAGGTCCAGCCCAGCGACGCCGACATCGAGGCCTGGTACAAGGCCCATCCGGCCCTTTACAAGACGCCCGAGAGCGCGCAGATCGAGTATGTGGTGCTCGACCTGGACACGCTGAAGAAGCAGATCGCGCTGGGCGACGAGGACCTGAAAAAGTACTACGAGGAGAACGCCAGCCGCTACACCGCCGCCGAGGAGCGACGCGCCAGCCACATCCTGATCAACGCGCCCAAGGAGGCGCCAGCTGCCGAACGCGAGAAGGCCAAGGCCAAGGCGCAGGCGCTGCTGGACCAGGCTCGCAAGAACCCGGCTGGCTTTGCCGATCTGGCCAAGAAGAACTCCGAGGACCCGGGCTCGGCAGTGCAGGGTGGCGACCTTGATTTCTTCGGCAAGGGCGCGATGACCAAGCCCTTCGAGGATGCGGTGTTCGCGATGAAGGAGGGTGAGATCGTCGGCCCCATCGAGACCGAGTTCGGCTACCACCTGATCAAGCTCACCGGCGTGCGCGGTGGCAGCAAGAAGCCGTTTGAGGCCGTGCGCGCGGAGATCGTCGAGGAAGTCGGCCGGCAGATGGCGCAGAAGAAGTTCGCCGAGGCGGCTGAGCAGTTCGGCAACATGGTGTACGAGCAATCCGACAGCCTGCAGCCGGTGGTCGACAAGCTGCGCCTGACGCTGGCCACTGCCGCGGTCGGTCGCGAGCCGGCGCCTGGCGCCAGCGGCCCGCTGGCCTCGCCCAAGTTGCTGGCGGCGGTCTTTGGCAACGAGGTCCTGAACAACAAGCGCAACACCGAAGCGATCGAGACCGCCGCCAATCAGCTGGTCTCGGCGCGCATCGTCAAGCACCAGCCTGAGGTGTTGCTGCCGCTGGAGGCGGTGAAGGACCGCGTGCTCCAGCGTGTGCGTGCTGAACAGGCGGCCGCCGCCGCCCGCAAGGACGGCCAGGCGCGCGTCGAGTCGCTCAAGGCCAAGCCGGGCGATCCGGTGGGGCCGACCGTGGCCGTGTCTCGCACTCAGGCAGCAGGGCAAGCGCGGCAGGTGCTGGAGGTCGCGCTGCGTGCCGATCTCGGCAAGGGCCCGACCGTGGTCGGCGCCGACTTGGGCGAACAGGGCTACGCCGTGGTGCAGGTGCTCAAGGTGGTGGATCGTGGCGCCAATGATCCCGATGTGCCCCGTGCCCAACCCTTCGTCGCACAGGCCCTGGCCGAGGCCGAGACGCTGGCCTACTACGAGGCGCTCAAGCGTCGCTTCAAGACCCGCATTGTCGAAGCACCGGCTTCAGCCGCATCGGCCGTGAAGTGAGTTCGCGCGGGCCGCGCAGCCCCGCAGCTCGTTTTCCAGGCTATAATGCGCGGCTCTACAGTGGTGGCTGTAGCTCAGTTGGTAGAGTCCCAGATTGTGATTCTGGTCGTCGTGGGTTCGAGTCCCATCAGCCACCCCACCTATTTCTAGGTCCAACGGCCCCCCAGTTCTTTGGCTGGGGGGCCGTTGTGCTTTCCGGTGCGTCATGCCAGGGTTCGGTCCCTGGGAAGGGATGCTGAGGCGCCGTGTCCGCAGGCCGTGTCCGGTTCATTGCAGATCGTCCGTTCTCACTATGGGTGCCCTGATGGGCAGGGGCCCGATCGTAGACGTGACCGGAGGAGATGCATCATGCGCAGGCTGTTCTGGGTGGGGCCGCGGCAGGCCAGGTTCTGGGGGATGCTGGGCCTGTGTGCGGGCCTGGGTGGGGCGGCCATCGCGGCCGGGCAACGGGCCAGCGTGGCCGAACTGGATGCCAGCACCGGCGCGGTGTGCAACAACGGCGGGGCGGCGACCTTCCAGTACCGGCTCAGCACACACGACGGTACCGGCCCGGTGGATTTCCGCAAGAAGTGGTTGGTCGTGCTGTCGGGCGGCGGTTTTTGCAACAGCTATGAGACCTGTCGCGCCCGTTGGCTGGAAGGATCGGGCAGCAACACCAGCCTGCCGCTCGACGATGACGGTGGGCCGGGCAACCACTTCAACATGGTGCCCACGCCGCTGACCGGCGGCAGGGACTTCGACGGACGAGGCATCCTGGACTACGACGGCGAGCCCGCACCGAAGTCGCGGCGCATCATCGGTCGCTTTGACAACCCCTTCCGTGGGCCAGCGAAGCCATCCGACGGCTTCAACCGCATCTGGATCCCCTACTGCTCCTCGGACCTGTGGCAAGGCCTGGGCGCTGCGGTCCCCGTGCAGCCCGGGCACTTTCCGCGCATGCCCTTCGACCCCAGGCACGGCGAGCTGACCGAGCTGAGGTTCGCGGGTGCGCTGATCGTCGACGAGGTGATCCGAACCATCCTGCGCGGGCGCATCGGCGACACCGATCTGTCCCAGTACATTCCGGATGCCGTCCACGGCGAGATCGTGCTGGCCGGCAGTTCGGCCGGCGGCAATGGCGTGACCCGCAATCTGGATGCCGTCGCGGCTCTGGTCCAGCAGCAGCGTCCGGGCGTCAAGGTCTATGGCGTGGCCGATGCCTTCTCGCAAGTCGGCGCGCTGCCTGACCGGAAGGTGCTGCAACGCGACCCGACCAGCAATGCGCGCTTCTACGGCCACGGCGACATCACCGCGGTGCGAACCGACCACGGCTGCGATGCCACCATCCCGCGCTGCCACGCCACCAACTCGCTGGTCGCCCGCGACGAGATCAGTACGCCCTACATGCTGGTGCAGCAGGCCTACGACCTGGTCGTTCACGGTGACCTGCTGAAGGACCCCGACTGGCTGAGCGAGCGCTACGTGCGCTGGGCCACCACGCGCCACGCGCCCGAGGTCGGCCTGGCCAATGGCAATCCGGCGGCGCTGTGGATTCCGAACTTCGAGACCGGCTGGCACCAACTGATGACGGACAGCCGGCGCTTCTTCGTCTCGCCGACCCTGCCAGACCCGATGTGGGTGGATCAGAACGGCCAGCCCTACCCCGGCGATCCCAGGCTGGGCAACGACTACCGGCGCAGTACCCTCAACGCGGCACGTGCGATCGGCAATTTTCGGCGCTGCGTCATCGGCGAATGGGGCAGTTCGGCTTCCTATGCCGATTGCATCATCCGCGATGCCAGTGCGCCGGAGGGCATGGACGGCTTGTCACGGGTGGTGAACACCACCGCCAAACGCTGATCAGAAGCCCTCCTTCTCGGCCTCGAGGTAGGCCAGGCTGATGTACTTGCCAATGTTCAGGTCCCAGCCCTTGGTCCGGGCGGCATGGCCGGCGACCACCGGGTCGGCCAGCACGCGGCGCTTGGCGCCGGCCTCGTCCTCGCCTGCCTTGACGGCGGCCTCGCAGTGGCGGTAGATGCCGCCGAACAGACCGCGCTGGTCGGTCAGCAGGCCCTTGCTAGCCTGACCGTGCCCGGGCACCCACAGGGCGCCGGCCACATCCCGCTCGAGTGCGTCGAAGGTCTTGAGCGTGCCGACGTAGCTGCCTTCGTCCATGTTGGCGATGCGGCCGTCCATGGCGACGTCGCCGATGCAGACCACCCGGTCCTCGACCACCTCAACGCACAGGTCCGACTCGGTGTGGGCGCGGCCGTGGTGGTGGATGCGCAGGGTGGTGTCGCCAAAGCGCAGTTCAGCGCCGTGGGCCAGGTCCCGGTTGGGAGCCACCACGCGTGTACCCATCGAGGCGCCATTGGTCCAGCGCTCCATCAACGAGCGCCACATGCTGCCTTCGGTGCCCTGGATGCGCTCCCGCGCCACCGCATGGGCGTAGATGGGCAGGGCAGCACCGAAGGCCTGGACAAAGGCGTCATTGCCCAGGAAGTGGTCGCCATGGTAGTGCGTATTGATCACCGCCACCACCGGCTTGTCGGTGAGGCTGCGCAGCCTGCGGATGGCCATCTCGCCGATCTGCACCGAGGCGCCGGTGTCCACCACCACCACGCCGGCACGGGTCATCACGAAGACGATGTTGGCCATCATGCCGCGGTTCTCGGGCGTGGGGAAACCGTCCTCGGCATAGACCATGGCCACGCGCGGGCTCAGGCGCTGCAGCGGCTGATCCGGCACCGCCGGGCCACGAATGAACTCCTCGGCAGCCAGCGCGAATTGGATGGCCGGCGGCGACACCAGTGTGGCGCCGAGGCTGATCCAGGCACTGCGCCGAAGCCATTGGCGGCGGGAGGTGGGCCGAGTCGCGTGTGGGTGCATGTGGGCTCGCAGTGTATTTATCAGCGAGTAATGATATATGCAAGCCGCCGCGCCGCCAAGGCCGGCTGGCAGTGGCTCAGCTGTCGTGGAGCCGGCTGGCCGCGTAGCGCAGCGCAGCGCTGTAGCCGAACACCCCCAGCCCGGCAATCACCCCCTCGGCGATGCCGGAGATGTACGAGTGGTGGCGGAATTCCTCGCGCCGGTGCACGTTGCTGACATGCACCTCGACCACCGGAATGGCCACACCGGCCAACGCGTCGCGCAGCGCCACGCTGGTGTGGGTCCAGCCGCCGGGGTTGACGACGATGAAGCGGGTGCCATCCAGCCGGGCCGCGTGGATGCGGTCGATCATCAGTCCCTCGTGGTTGGTCTGGAAGCACTCTGCCTGCAGGCCCAGTGCCGTGGCCTCGGCGACAAATCGCTGCTCCACATCGGCCAGCGTGTCAGCGCCATAGATGTGCGGCTCGCGACTGCCGAGCAGGTTGAGGTTGGGGCCGTTGAGCAGCAGGACGCGCATGTCGGTGATCCAGGGTGAGGGACGAGAGCCTGGCAGCCTCAGCTGCAGGCCTGGCGGATGTCGTCGGGCACCGGCAGTGCCTTGAGGCGGCCGCTGTTGGGGTCACGGCCCACGAAGGCGCGCACCTCGCGTGACTCGCACAGCAGCGTGTCGTCGCGCAGCACCCGATGACGGTGAACGAAGACCTTGGCGCGCCATTCCTCGATGCGGGTCTCCACCACCAGGTCCTCACCATAGGTGGCACTGGCGATGAAGCGGGTGTTGATCTCCAGCACCGGCGTGCCGACGATGCCACGGGTCTTCTCCAGTTCTCGCCAGGGCGGCAGCCCGCAGGCCATGAAAAAGGCCAGCGAGGATTGATCCATCCAGCGCGAGAAGTTGGGGAAGAAGACGATGCCGGCAGGATCGCAGTCGCCGAAATGCACGCGCACGGGATGGTGATGGATGCGGCTCACGTCGGGCTCAGGCGGGGTGGCTGGGAGGCGTCAGGTGCGGGATGTCGACCTGGCAGATGATGCCGCGCGGCTGGCGCTCAATCCACTCGACGGTGCCGCCCATGGCCTTGACGCGCTTGCGGATGCCGCCCAGACCGAGGCCATGTGACCACACCGTTGGGTTGCGTCCATTACCGTCGTCGCTGATGCGGATTTGCATGCGCCCGTCGTTCAGGCGGCACTCGACCCGCACCTGCCTTGCCTGGGCATGGGCGATGGTGTTGCTGATCAGCTCGCGCAGGATGCGGGTGATCGAGGACCATTGCACCATCGACAGGGTCGGGTCAGCGTCAAACTCCGACTCCCACTCCAGCTCGCAACGGGCGGCCTGCAGACGGTGGGTGATGTCGGTCTTCCATTCGGCGGCCGCCAGCGTCAGCGGGTGCTGCTTGGCGGCCAGGCCGCGGGTCAGCGTCTTCAGGTCCTGCAGGGTGTGGCGGACGTAATCCTCCATCTCCTTGCTGGGCGACTTGTACATCAGCGTCAGCAGGCGTGCGCCGATGTCGTCGTGCAGGTCCTGGGCAATGCGGGTGCGCTCCTCGCTGCGGCCGCGCTCGACGGCCCGGTCGTGGGCCAGGGCCCGCATCAACTGCTCGACGATGCGGTCGGCCAGGCGGGCGTCCTCTGGGGTGAAAAGCCGCTTGCCGCGTTCGGCGAAGCGCAGCGCCACCATGCCTTGCAGGCGGGCAGCATCGACCAGCTTGGGCACCGGCACCAGCAGCACCGCACCGTTGCCGGCAATGCGGCTGAGCTTGCCGTGGCCTCCGACCAGTTGAGCCTCGAGCGGCTCGAACACGTTGCGCAGCAGCTCGGTCATGCGGTCGCCCGCCCGCTCGGGGCGGGCCTCGACCTCGCGCGCGATGCGGTAGAGGTGGGTGAACATGCGTTCGGTGGTCAGCGCCCGAGCGCCCATCATCTGGTTGATCAGCCACTGCCTGATGGCCGCATACACCCCGAGCGACAGGAACAGCGAGAGCGTCAAGGAGGTGAACTGGCTGAATGAGAACACCGCCACGAACAGCAGATCGACCGAGGTGGCGACGGTGCTGATGCCGGCCAGCATGGCGAACTCGCGCATCACCTGCTGTGAACGCGAGACGAAGGGCACCAGCAGCACCACCGACGCCAGGAACACCGTCCAGATCATCGGCGCGGCCATCGCCATCGGCCGCACGTCGGGTGGCATGCGGTCGACGTAGGACACCGACAGGGCCAGCAGCAGCAGGGCCAGCACCGTGACCAGGGTGAAGCGGCGCATCACCAGCACGAAGGGATGGCGCTCGCGGCTGTAGGACCAGGTCAGCAGCAGCAGACAGGCGGCGCCCTGGGCCAGCAGCAGTGCGTCGCCCCAGCCCAAGGCAATCGGCTGGAACGGGATGGCGAAGGCCATGGCGGCATAGGTGCCGGTTACCGCCCAGACCAGGGCGGCCAGCAGACCTCGACCCGGCAGTCGCAGTGGATGCCACAGCACCGCAGTCAACACGGAGGCGCCCGTCACCGCGTCCAGCAGCGTACGCAGCATCGGCTCGGTGCCCACCAGCAGGACCGGCAGGGTCAGGCCGGGCACCGAAGCGATGGCCGACAGCAGCAGTTGCGCAGCCTGCGCGTGGGCCATCACGGCGTAGAGGAAGTTGCCTTCGCGCGGCTGGACCAGCGGCACAATCCAGCCGACCAGGAAGACCACCATGGCAAAGGCGCTGAGCAGCCAGAACATCGAGCCCAGCTCGACATAGCCGCGCGGGCGCGATTCGATCTCGACCCTGCTGCCGTCGCGGAACACCAGCACCACCCGACCATCTGCCAGCGCCTGGGCCGCGCTCGAGCGGGCCTTGAGCAGGTGCTGGCGCAGTGACGAATCGCCTATCCAGCGGGAGGAGTGGGTCAGCGCCAGGCTGTTGAAGGGCACCGGCTCGACCCCGGCGCCGCCCACGGCCAGCAATTCCTTGCCCATGTGCTCCTTGAGTGCGGGCAGCGGCGAAAACACCAGCTCCAGCCGATCATCATTGCCCTGGCGCCACTCGGCCGGCACATGCGGATGGTTGGCCATCGTGCGCGCCAGCAGGAACACCGTCAGACAGCCGACGATGGCCGCCAGCAGCAGCACATGCCGCCGCCAGCCGATGCGTGGTGTGGCCGTGGCCAGACCGCTGGGCACGGCTTCGGGTGGCCCGTCCGCGTCGGACGGCAGGCCAGACGCCGGAAAGCGGCTCGAGGGTTGGGTGGAGTCCAGCGGGTTCAGCGCCATCCCGCGATGATGCCCCAGCTTGGCTCAGTTCAGACCAGACCCTGCTTGCTGGCCAGCACGGCGGCTTCGGCCCGGCTGGAGACGTTGAGCTTGCGGTAGATCGACTTGATGTGGTCGTTGACCGTGAACCACTTGATGCCCATGAGGTTGGCGATCTCCTTGATCGTGAACCCCTTGCTGAGGTAGGTGAGCACCTCGATCTCGCGCGGCGTCAGGTGGGGCAGGTCGACCGGCTTCTCGATGGGCACTGGCGCCTTGGCCTGGCCACCCATGGTGCCGATACCGGGCGACGGCGGCGGCGGCGCATCGGCCGCGGTGCCGTGGCGGAAGTGGGTCAGCAGGCGGCGGGCGATCGCTGGCGACAGCGGGGGCTGGCCCAGCACGATCTTGCGCAGTTCCTCAACCAGCACCTCGAAGCGGTCTTCCTTCAGCAGGTACCCATCGGCACCGCACTGCAGGGCGGGAAACAGGTGCTCGTCGTCAGAGTAGAGCGTGGTCACAACCTTGGTGGCCGGGTACTGGCCCAGCTCGGCCAGCAGCTCCAGGCCGTTGCCATCCGGCAACTCCAGGTCGACCAGCATCAGCTTGAACGGGTCGGCACCATGCAGGCCGCCGGGGCCGGTCAGCGAGATCTGGCGTCGGGCGGTCTCGAGGTCGCCCGCCTCGGTGATCGTGATCGGGTCACTGAAGGCCTCGCGCAAAACGCGCGACAGGAAATCCCGGGCGACCGGGTTGTCTTCGAGAATCAGAACCTTGACCGACATGGCGACCTCTCGACAGGCCACCAGGACCCGCGCTATCCACGACGGGCGCCATGCTAGCAGGCGCCCGCCCCGAACGGGCGCCCTGTATGGGGGACAGCGCCCCCTTTGTCATGCCGAGCTCAGGCCGTGGGCAGCATCACCAGCTTGCCGCGCACTTGGCGCGCGGACAGTCGACCGAAGGCGTCGCCCAGCATGGGCATGGGCCACTGGCTGTCAATCAGCGGGCACACCTTCCCTTGGGCATACCAGTCGGCCAGTTGGGCCAGGCCGCGGGCGCTGGCAGCGGGCTCACGGCGCACGAAGTCGCCCCAGAACACGCCGACCAGCGAGGCGCCCTTGAGCAGCGGCAGGTTCAGGGGCAGCGCCGGAATGCCTCCGGCTGCAAAGCCCACCACCAGATAGCGGCCGCGCCAGGCGATCGAGCGGAACGCGGCCTCGGCCAGGTCACCGCCGACCGGGTCGTAGACCACCTCCGGGCCCCGTCCGGCCGTCAGGGCCCTCAGGCGTTCGCGCAAGTCCTCGCTGGCGTAGTCGATGGTCTCGTCGGCGCCGATCTGGCGGCAGAAGGCCGCCTTGTCGGCGCCGGCCACGCCGGCAATCACCCGGGCGCCGGCGGCCTTCGCGATCTGCACCGCCGCGGTGCCCACACCGCCCCCGGCACCCAGCACCAGCACGGTCTCGCCGGCCTGCAGGGCACCGCGATCCATCAGCGCGTGGTGTGAGGTGCCATAGGTGAAGGCGAAGGCCGCACCGTGCTCGAAAGGCATGCCTGGCGGCAGCGGCAGCAGGCGCGCCTCATCGACCAGCGCGTGGCTGGCAAAACCGCCCGTGCCGGCCAAGGCGATCACCGCGTCGCCGGGCCGGCAGCGGCCGACGCCTTCGCCAACGGCCTCGACCACCCCGGCGAACTCGGCTCCCGGTACGAAGGGGTAGGGGGGCTTGTGCTGGTACTTGCCCTGGGTGATCAGCAGGTCGGGGAAGTTGAGGCTGGCGGCCCGGATCGCGATCCGGGCCTGACCCGGGCCGGGCTCAGGCGTGGCTTGCTCGGTCCAGCGCAGGGCCTCGGGGCCGCCGTCGCTGTCGCAGATCCAGGCGTGCATGGCTTGTCTCCAGTCAAGTGTCTGAGTGTGGCGCGATGATAGGCAGGCGTGCCACGGCGCGGCGTCGCGTCGGCGACGCGTCCCTACAATCCGTGCCCATGCGCATCCTCATCGCCAACGACGACGGCTACCTGGCCCCTGGCATTGCTGCCCTGATCAAGGCCTGCGAGGGCCTGGGCGAGATCGACATCATCGCCCCCGAGCAGAACGCCAGCGGCACCTCCAACGCCCTCAGCCTGAACCGGCCGCTGTCGGTCTATGCGGCCCAGGGGGATCACCTCAAGGGGGTTCGTTACGTCAATGGCACGCCTTCCGACTGCGTCCACATCGCCCTGACCGGACTGCTGCCGCAGCGGCCCGACCTGGTGCTCTCGGGCATCAACCAGGGCGCCAACATGGGCGACGACACGCTGTATTCCGGCACGGTGGCCGCGGCGATGGAGGGTTTTCTGTTCGGCATCCCCGCCATCGCGTTTTCGCAGGTGGACAAGGGCTGGGGCGAACTGGACGCCGCGGCGCGCACCGCACGGCGGGTGGTCGAGTCGGTGCTGCAGCAGCGCCAGTCCGGCGGCTGGCCGATGCCCTTCCTGCTGAACGTGAACATCCCCAACCACCCGCAGGCCGACACGCTGCCCTGGCAGGTGAGCCGACTGGGCCGCCGCCATGCCAGCGAGCCGGTGATCCGGCAGCAAAGCCCGCGCGGCGAGACGGTCTACT